>JAQBZS010000106.1 GCA_027622115.1 Planctomycetota bacterium
CACCGTCACCGAGCTTCTCCGATCCTCGCGGACGGCAAGATCTATTTGACCGCCCGCGACGGCGTGGTTTCCGTGGTGCAAGTCGGCAAGGAGTTCAAGTTGCTGGCCACCAATAAGCTTGGCGAGGAGATTTCCGCATCGCCGGCCGTATCGGACAAGACGCTCTACTTCCGTACGTACTCAGCCTTGTGGGCAGTGCGACAAAAGTGAATCGCGAAGTGACTGATTCGATGCCAGCCAATTTCGATGCCAACCAGTGAACGCCGACGGGATTGACTTGCCAAGTCAGTCCCGTTTTTTGTTGCGCCGGTCGCGGCGCGGTTGTTTTTCGTGCATTTTCGCTGCCGACGTATCTGGATTGATGTGCTGATTTGTGGTCGGCACGTGTGTGAATTCGTTCATGTCTGCTCAAGCCTCACTCGTAGGCGACAAAATCGTCTTCCTGAGTCAAGAGTTGCAGATATTTTAGGTGAATGAACAGCTTCTCACGCCCAACAGTACGATCTTCCAGCACTCCGATTTCGACCAGTTCTTTCAGATACCGTGAAGCGGCCTGTCGCTTCGCGATGCCGGCCTCGACGACATTTTGAATCCGACAGTATGGCAACTCAAAAATCAGACTGAGTAACTCGTGACTGTAGATTTTGGATCGCCGGGCACGAACGTGGCCGCTGGTATGCTCGAACAGCCGCCGGATCGCTTCGATTTTGGCTCTCGTCCAGTCGGCGGTTTCTTTGACTCCCTGAATCAGGTACAGCAGCCAGGGTTCCCAGTTGCTGTCGCAGGTCACTTCGAGCAGCAGGCGGTAGTAATCCGCTCGAGTTTCGATGATGTAGCGGCTGAGATACAGAATCGGCAGCGTGATCAGCCCTTCGTGAATCAGGAATAGACTGTTGAGGATACGCCCGGTGCGACCGTTGCCATCGGTGAAAGGGTGAATCGCCTCAAACTGGTAGTGTCCCACGGCGAGGCGAACCAGCGGGTCGAGATCGGTTTCCGTGTGTAAGAATCGTTCCCAGTTCGCCAGCATTTCGCGCAGCAGTGCTTCGCCTTCCGGCGGTGTGTAGACGACCTCGCCTGTTCCTCTGGCCAGCGCTGTTCCCGGCAGACGGCGGACCCGCATTTCGGTGCCCTTGATCTTCGAACAGACCTCTTCGGCGGTGCGGGTGGTGAGTGGGTGAGTCGCGAGCGAACGGAATCCTTCGAGCAGGGCCTGGCTGTAACGCAGAGCCTCTTTCGTGGCCGGGTCGGCGTGGTCATCACTCGCTTGGTGCTGGAACAGCCGATCAGTGGTTGTGACGATGTTCTCGATTTCCGAACTCGACTGCGCTTCTAGCAGCGGCAGGGTATTGGTCAGGACCGCCTGATTGGGAATCAGTTGCGCCGCCTGTTTGAGTTCGGCCAGGGCGGTTCGCGCGGAAATACACAGTTTGAGGACGGCGCGGCTTTCCAGCTCGGGCGCTGGAGGCAGCGGCAGCAGGCCGTTCCAAGGGAGATCCGCTTGCCAGACGCCGCCAGAGAATGGCTGTTTCACGAATTTTTCAGGGGATTCAGACATCGCCCGAGCTTATGTCGTTGCGGACGACAGGTCCATAGGACGTGTCGCTGTTTCATTGTTTCGTCGACACGTCCTGCGGATATGTCGTTTCCAGCGACACGTGGAATCGGCGATTGCACAAACGCGGATTGGTAAGTCAGACGTCGGCTTTCAGTACGCCGTGCTTCTGCCAAGTTGGCAGTGGCCGATTCATTGCGGCCAAAGTCGAAAGCCACATCCTCTTTCCAATACAGCTACTTACGTCACCGAGCGATTACTCGGCACGCCAATTGCTCTCCGCCAATCCCTGGAAGAACTTCGCCATTTTTCGGCGCGAGGGCTCTGATTGCGAACAGTCAATCGGTCGCTCGCTTCGAAATGGCCTCTTGAGTTGAACAACTTTCCTCGAGCAAGTGAGACGCAGCGGTGGTCCGTGACCCCGTCAGGCCATTCAGGCCCGCACTCACGAGCGATGGTCCAATGCTGGTTGAGGAGTCACAGTGGCAAAAATTCTGAAGTTTGACGAAGACGTCCGGAAGAGCCTGTTGTCAGGCGTTTCCAAATTGGCAAAGGCTGTCAGCAGCACGCTCGGTCCTCGCGGACGCAACGCGGTGCTCGACAAGGGTTGGGGTTCACCCAAAGTAACCAAGGACGGCGTGACCGTCGCAGAAGACATTGAACTGGAAGACCCGTTTGAAAACATGGGCGTCCAGTTGGTCAAGGAAGCCGCATCCAAAACCAGCGACGTTGCCGGCGACGGTACGACGACGGCCACGGTGCTGGCCGAGGCCATGTTCAAACAGAGTCTGCGGTACATCGCTGCGGGTTGCGATCCCATGTCGCTGAGTCGCGGTGCCCAAAAGGCGGTCGAAGCCGTCACCGAGGAACTCAAGAAGTTGGCGAAACCGGTTAAGGCCAACGACAAAAAGGCCATCGAGACCGTCGCCACGATCGCCGGCAACAACGACAAGGAAATCGGCAAGACACTCGCCGACGCCTTGATGCGAGTCGGCAAAGACGGAGTCATCACGGTCGAAGAAGGTCGCCAGTTGCACACCGAAGTGCAGTTGGTCGAAGGCATGCAGTTCGAACGAGGTTATCTCTCGCCGCACTTCGTGACCGACGACGACAGCCAGGAATGCGTGTTCGACAACTGTCTGATTCTGATCTACGAAGAAAAGATCAGCAGTGCCAAGGATCTGGTGCCGTTGTTGGAAGCCATCTCGAAGTCCGGCCGATCGCTGTTGATCATCGCCGAAGACGTCGAAGGCGAAGCATTGGCCACTTTGGTCGTGAACAAGATGCGAGGCATCGTCAAAGTCGCGGCCGTGAAGGCTCCGGGCTATGGCGATCGTCGCAAAGCTCAATTGGAAGACATCGCCGTTCTGACCGGTGGCAAAGCCATTTTTAAGGACTTGGGCGTCAAGCTGGAAAGCGTCGAAGTTGCCGACCTGGGGACTGCCAAACGGATTCGCATTGACGCCGAAAACACGACGATCGTGCAAGGTGCGGGTTCGAAGTCCGGTATCGAAGGTCGTGCCGAGCAGATTCGCAAAGAGATCGAAGTGACCGACAGCGAATACGATGTTGAGAAGCTGCAAGAGCGACTGGCCAAGTTGGCTGGCGGCGTGGCTCAGATCAACGTCGGTGCCGCGACCGAAACCGAAATGAAGGAACAGAAGGATCTCATCGACGACGCTCTAGCCGCGACGCGAGCCGCGATCGAAGAAGGAATCGTTCCCGGTGGTGGAGTCGCGCTGCTGCGATGTGCCAAGGCTTTGGAGAAGCTGGAGCTGACCGGTGACGAGGCTCAGGGTGCCAAGTTGGTGGCCAACGTCTTGGAAATGCCGTTGCGGATGATCGCCGAAAACGCGGGCCTCGACGGATCGGTTGTGGCCAACAATGTGAAAAAAGGCAAAGGCTCGTACGGATACGATGCTCTGAACGACAAGTACGGCGACATGTTTGAGTTCGGTGTCGTCGATCCCACGAAAGTCGTTCGAACAGCCCTGCAAAACGCGACCAGTGTGGCGGCACTGCTGATGACCACCGAATCAATTGTCGTCGAAGAACCCAAGGATGAAGACGATGACCACCATGACGACCACCACCACGACGGAGGCATGGGTGGAATGGGAGGCATGGGCGGAGGAATGGGCGGCATGGGAGGCATGCCCGGCATGATGTAAGCCGTCAGGCTTTCACGGCTTTCCGTAACTCGCGAGTTTGTTTGGCGGCACGTTGTGTCGCCACTTCTTCAAAATAAATGTTCGGTCGATTGGCCGGGTTTTCGAACGAGATGGAGTACCAAGAAATGCAACTGAATCCATTGGATGACCGAGTCGTGGTTCAACAGATCGAAGCCGAAGAAACCACTGCTGGTGGAATCGTGCTTCCCGACGCTGCCAAGGAAAAGCCGCAACGTGGCAGCGTGCTGGCGGTTGGTCCCGGTCGGCTGCTTGAGAGCGGCGAACGCTGTGCCATCTGCTTGGAAGTCGGCGACGAAGTGTTGTTCGGAAAATACGGCGGAACGGATATCGAAGTGGATGGCGAGGAAGTCAAGATTCTTCGCGAGAGTGACATTCTGGCCAAAATCGTCAAGTAATCACGTCGCGCGGATCAATCCCCCGAGCGGTAGCTCGTGCCTGCGGTTCCGCCGCCAACAAATAACGAGGAGTACTCAGCGTGGCTAAACAACTTCTGTTTGACGATCGTGCTCGCATCAAATTGCAGCACGGCGTGGATACGCTCGCCAACGCGGTTGCCGTGACCATGGGGCCAACCGGGCGAAACGTGATCATTGACAAGAGCTTCGGCAATCCCGTCGTGACGAAAGACGGCGTCACCGTCAGTAAGGAAATCGAACTCGAAGATCCTTACGAAAACATGGGTGCCAAACTGGTGAATGAAGTCGCCAGCAAAACCAGCGACATCGCCGGTGACGGCACCACGACTGCCACCGTGTTGGCTCGGGCCATCTACGAACAGGGACTTCGCGGCATCACGCTTGGTGCGAACCCGATGATCGTGCGGCGCGGCATTGAAAAAGCAACCGACGCGGCATTGGCCAAGCTGGAATCAATGGCGAAGGCCGTCGAGTCCAAGGAAGAGATCGGACAGATCGGTGCCATCTCCGCCAACAACGACTCCGAAGTCGGCAACATGATTGCCGACGCGATGGAGAAGGTTGGGCGGGACGGCGTGATGACGGTCGAAGAAGGCAAGGGCAGCACAACGACGCTGGACTTCGCCGAAGGCATGCAGTTCGACAAGGGCTACATCTCGCCGTACTTCGTCAATGCTCCGGAAGAAATGAAGTGTATTCTGGAGAATCCCTTCATCTTGCTGTTCGAGAAGAAGATTTCGAGTCTTCGCGAATTCGTGCCGGTGTTGGAAAAAGTTTCGCAAACCGGTCGGCCGTTGCTGGTGGTTGCGGAAGACGTCGATGGCGAAGCATTGACAGCTTTGGTCATCAACAAACTTCGCGGGATTCTCAACATCTGCGCCGTGAAGGCTCCAGGCTTTGGAGATCGCCGCAAGAACATGCTCGGCGACATGGCGGTCCTCACTGGCGGCCAATTGATCTCCGAGGATCTCGGCATTCAGCTCGACAAGGTCGAAGTCGCTCAACTTGGTCAGTGCAAGAAGGTCGAAGTGACCAAGGACTCTTGTACGTTGATCGAAGGTGCCGGCGACCAAGCCGCGATCCAGACGCGAGTCGATCAGATTCGTCGACAGATCGAAGGTACGGACAGCGACTACGATCGCGAGAAGTTCCAAGAACGCTTGGCGAAAATCACGGGCGGCGTGGCAATCATTTCGGTGGGAGCCGCAACCGAAACCGAGATGAAGCAGACGAAGGCTCGCATGGAAGACGCCTTGCACGCGACTCGCGCGGCCGTTGAAGAAGGCATTCTGCCCGGTGGCGGTGTCGCCTTGCTTCGCTGCATTGATGATGTGTTGGCGGTCAAGGCCAAGGGCGATGAGAAGATCGGTGTGGGCATCGTCGCTCGGGCGTTGGAAGCTCCGATCCGCCAGATTGCTTCGAACTGCGGTTTGGACGGTGCCGTGATCGCCGACGAAGTCCGCAACCAGAAGAACGTCAACGTGGGCTTCGACGCAAATACCGAAGAATACGTCGACATGTACGAACGCGGCATCATTGACCCGGCCAAAGTCGTGAAGAGCGCTTTGAGCAATGCGGCGTCGATCGCCGGACTGATGCTGACGACTCAAGTGCTGGTGACGCGAACGGACGATCTGGAAGGCGGCGACAAAGCAGCCGTCGAAGGTAGCGTTCGATAATCGCCAGCGACGAAAGTAGAAAGACGGAACGACGTAAGTAGGCGACTCACAGGGAGTTGAAAAACGGGCCACCCGATTGCGGTGGCTCGTTTGCTATCACAAGGCAGGCAATCGTTCATGGCAACTCCGCGCGATTATTATGAAGTCCTCGGCGTCGCTCGGAACGCGCAGCCTGAAGAGATCAAGAAGGCTTACAAGAAGCTGGCGCTGGCCAATCATCCGGACCGCAATCCCGGAGATGACGACGCGATCGGTCGGTTCAAGGAAGCGTCCGAAGCGTATGAAGTCTTGGGCGATTCTGAAAAGCGGGCGCGTTACGACCGGTTTGGACACGCGGGCGTGCAAGGCGCGGGTCGCGGCGGCGGCTTCTCGGATGTCAGCGACATCTTTGAAGCGTTCGGCGACGTCTTCGGGGATCTCGGCGGAATCTTCGGTGGCGGCTCGCGACGCGGTGGTGGTAGACAAAGTGCGCGTCAGGGCGACAGCCTCAAGGTCGGCTTGTTGATCACGCTCGAAGAGGCCGCGACGGGTTGTACGAAGGAAGTCGAAATTCGACGTCGCAAGTTGTGTTCAACATGTCATGGGTCCGGAGCCGCGCCGGGAAGCGTGGCGGAGTCGTGCGACTATTGCGGCGGTCACGGTCAGGTCGTGCAGTCACAAGGGTTCTTCCGGGTTCAAAGAACGTGTCCTCAGTGCAGCGGCCAAGGTGCCGTCATTCGCAAAAAGTGCAAAGCGTGCCGAGGAACCTGCAAGGAATCCGCGACGGCTCAGTTGGATGTGCGCGTGCCCGCAGGCGTTGATACCGGCATGCGGTTGTGCTTGCGAGGCGAAGGCGAGCCCAGCATTGAAGGCGGATCTGCGGGTGATCTGTACGTTGAAATGGCAGTCAAGCCGCACTCAATCTTTCGTCGAGAGGGTCTCGATCTCATTTGCGAATTACCGGTGTCGTACACGCAGGCCACGCTGGGAGCGGAAATCGAAGTCCCAATTCTGCAAGGGCGACACCAGTTGACGATTCCGCGAGGTACTCAACCGGGACACGTTTTTCAACTGCGAGGAATGGGCATTCCGGATGTCAACGGTCGCGGACAGGGCGATCTGCTGATCCAGACATCCGTTGAAGTTCCGAAGAAGGTCACGGAACGCCAGGAAGAGTTATTGCGTGAATTCGCGGAGTTGGAACATGCGCACGTTTCGCCGGAACGAAAATCATTCCTCGACAAGATCAAGGACTACTTTTCGGGGGACGATTGATCGGCCCCTTGATCGATAGATTGGTGATTATCAATGAGTACTTCAAATAAGAATCCGTCGGAATCTTCCGATGATGCCCGCGACGGCAACGCGGAGAATCCGGAATCGGCTGCCGACAACGAACACATTTTGGACGGTCACTTCATCGACTCCGGCGCGGAGTCTTCCGAAGCGAATGCCAGCGGTGCGAATATCGCCTTGGAAGACCAGTTGGCGGCTGCCCTCCAAGAACGCGACGCCAACCATGATCGCTGGATTCGGACGCAGGCCGAGTTGGAAAACTTCAGGCGACGTTCCAGCAAAGAGTTGAGCGAGTTTCGGCAATACCAATCGGTGCCAATCATTCGAGATCTGTTGCCCGCAATCGACAACCTGCAACGGGCACTCAGCGCCGCCGAACAATCACAAAGCCTGGACGAACTGGTGACGGGCATCAAGATGATCGTCTCGCAAATCGAGGGCGTGTTTACGTCCCATCACGCGGAGCCGATCGAAACCGTCAATCTGCCGTTCGATCCCAATCTTCACGAAGCGATCCAACAAATGCCGTCCGCCGAACACCCTGCGATGACAATCATCCAAGAGTTGGAAAAGGGATACACGATCAACGGTCGAGTTGTCCGTCCCAGTAAGGTGCTGGTCTCAAGCGGCCCACCCAGCGTCGATGCAACTGGCTGATCCCATCGAATTTCGAGCTTCCGATCGACGGGAATGACTTAGCGGAACCAATTAGCTCCAGCGTTCAATGACCGGCGTCCAACTAAGGTGCGACATATGCCAACTTACGATTACGTCTGCAAAGACTGCGAACACGCTTGGGAGTTGTTTCAGTCCATCAAGGCGAATCCGGTCCGAAAGTGTCCGAGCTGCGGCAAGCTAAAGGCCAAGCGCATCATCGGTCCGGGTGCCGGCATCATCTTCAAGGGGTCGGGTTTTTATCAGACGGACTATCGCAGTTCGTCGTACAAGAAGGGTGCCGCCGCGGAAAAGAAGGCCAGCGAGGCCGCATCCGAATCGAAGAAATCCGAGTCTTCCGACTCCGGTTCGAAATCAAGTTCGGATTCCGCCAAATCGACTTCGAGCGATTCCTGACCTATTTGTTGACAAAACGCTTGACAGACCTCGGCGTTCGAGGCATCAGCGGCGCAACTGAGTCCATAAACGCCAACTCCCGCTCGCTAATGGTGAGTCCTTGTGTCGGCGCTGCCAACGGTTCACCGATACTGCGTTCATCGGCTTCTGCTTCAGCAGTGAGTCGCCTTGCTTCATCTTGCGATTGAGTCGTCATCCGTGTAGGCGTTGGTGCGGGGCCAGAGGATACATCAAGCTCGACGTGTGTTTCCCCTTGCGACGGTTCGGAAAAGGCTGCTCGCCATCGTGCTGCCGCGGTTGGAAAAGGTCTCCACCCGATTTGCAGAAAAGTCCGACGTGGACCGCCACGCGCGCGGTGCTGTGGATGACTTGGAGCTTTTCGGGGTCAACACGATCGGGCGTACCCGACGACGACGAAATCTACCGATCGTTCACGGTAATCGTCACTGGCAGAGAACTGGTCGTGGCTCCTTGGTGATCGGTGGCCTTAGCCGTGAAGGTATAGATCCCGGGACTCAGGACTTGATAGAGACTATATGGCGCTGCCATAGATGTTCCCAAGTGTTTCGTGCCCAGAAAGTGTTCGACTCTTGTGATGATACCGTCGTCCTTGGCGGTTGCCTGCAGGTTGAATCTTGCGGAGCCTGCCTTGTAGATCGCGTCCTGTTTGGGAACGTTGATGACAACCGTCGGCGGCTCGTTCTGACCACTTACGGTAAATTCCACTGGTGCCGATGTTGTACTCCCTCCGAAGAAGTCGTGGGCCTTGGCCGTGACCGAGTATTTTCCGTCCGGCACGTTCTTCCAGTTAAAGCGATAGGATGCGATCGTCGGTTGACCGTGCTTGCGGTAAGCAGTCCCGGACCCCAGTTCGCCTTCCTGGATCTCAAAACCGGGGCCAACCGATGGGATCATTTTTTCAGATCCGCGACAAAGCTAACCTCCGTGGCATCTTCGGTGACCGGCTTTCGATCAATAGTTGAGCTTCCCGCCTTGAGCGGGCTTCTGTCGTTCACTCTTCCACCACTGATCGGGGCCTTCAGCTTCGATTGCCTTCCAGACTTCGAAAAGCCGTCTCCTCATCTCTTCAGTCTTCTCCGGCATGGCGGCGGCGAGATCACGTTCTTCCTTCCAGTCTTTCTGGATCTCATACAGTTGAAACTTCGTCAGCGTTTCATTGCCGACCAGTTTCCAGTCACCGATGCGCAGAGCCACGCGGTCGGCGGGCGGAGACACGTGCGTTCGCCAGAAAAGCGGCACCTTTCTTTCGACAGGTTTGCCAGCGAATGCTGGCAACATGCTGACGCCGTCGATGGTGCGATCCCTGGGAAGCGGAATGCCGGTGATGTCCAGCACCGTGGCAAAAATATCCGTGCCGATCACGGGAACATCGCTGACCGTTCCCGGCTTGATGTGACCCGGCCAACGCGCGATTCCGGGGACGCGGATGCCGCCTTCGTGATCGCTGCGTTTGGCGCCTCGCAAACCGCCGGTCGTACCTCCAAATTGAGCGACGGGACCGTTGTCCGATGTGAAAATCAGCAACGTGTTGTCGCTGACGCCTTGTTCGTCCAGCGCCCGCATCACTTGCCCCAGCGCGTGATCGAGTTGCGTAATGTTGCACATATACTTGCTGTTCTTGTGTCCGTTGTAGAGGCCTGAGAATCGCGAGTCGGTCGCAATTGGCGAGTGTGGCTCATGGATCCAAACGGAGAGCGCGAATGGTTTTGATTTATCGCGCACATCGCTTAACCAGCGAGTCGCTTCAGCAGCAACCAATGGCGCTGAGAAGCCGGTAAGTTCACCCACCGGCTTTCCGTTACGGACAAAGTTGTTTGGATTCTTGTGGCTCGGCGCCGCGTTGTTATGCGTTGCCATCCAATAGTCATACCCATGATCGCCAGGTTGCGGATACTCCGAAGTATTGAACTGTGGCTTTGAATTGAGATGCCACTTACCGACGTGGCAGGTTTCGTAGCCGATTGTCTTCAGCAGCTTTGGGTACGTGATTTCGCTGGACCGCAGATGAGCTTCGTGATTGCCCGACAAGTGTCGATAGACGCCGTTGCGATACGGTGTCCGCCCTGTCAGGATCGCTGATCGCGACGGCGAGCAGACACCGCAGGCTGAATAGCACTGAGTGAACTTCACACCCTGCGACGCCAGCTTGTCGATGTTGGGGCTCGCGATCAATTCGCTGCCATAACACCCTGAATCGCCCCAGCCCATGTCGTCGGCCAAGAAGACCACGATGTTCGGTCGGGATCGTTCGGCAGCGTTCAAACCGACAAGTGGGGAAAGAAATAGAATCGCATAAACAGTGAGTGTTGTTCGCATCGATCAGTTCCATCTAACGAAGGAGAGCCAGGGCAATTGGAATAACGTCTTCTTTCGGTGGCCGCTCATCATCTGGCGGAATGGCAGACGACCGATCCATCCTTCAGGCTGACGAAGTAGCTGCCGTGGGCAATCGCGATACCGTCCCAGACCGGAGCGGCATCGAAACGCAGTTCCTGCAGTTGGTGCCCGTCTTTGGCGTCCAGCAGCCAGGCGATGCCACCTTTTTCGCCGGCGTAGGAGGCATTGGTGTCCTCTGTGGAGTAGCCTTTGAGCATGGGGACGCCAGCCGCCATCACCGTGTTCTCGGCGGCGGCAATCGCGTGCCCGGCAAATGGTGTGGGCGTCTGCCAACGCTGCGCCCACCTGCCCATCGCCGGGATGGCAGATTGCGACCGGGTGCGTAGCCGCGGATCTCATAAAACAGTTTGCCGTCGAAGGCGATCGTGTCGCCCGCCGGACCAGCGCTGAATTTGCCCATGGCACCGCCGTATCGAAGGTCACGATCCACGGTCCAGTAGGTGCGGTGCTGCGGCGAACTGTTCAGAAAACCGGGCGAGGCCAGCAGATGCAGCGTCTTAACACTTGCCGACACGATCGGTTCGAGATCGGGCTGGAAAGCCTGATTCCGCATGAACAGCTCGTTGCCCGCGCAGGAGAAGATGTCTGCCTTGCAGCCTTCCAACTGGAACTGGCCCCTGGCTTTAATTGGGAAGCTGCGAACGTCGTCTTGATAAGGCCCTTGCATGATTCGCCTGTGCTTCATCGCGCCGGTGACCGGGTCCAGTCCGAACACGGCAATGCCGCCGTCCAGAAACGTGCCGCGCCCCGCCGCGAAGTAAGCCGTGTCGTTAAAAATCATGATGCTGCCATGTACCGGCCAGGCTGATTCCAGGCGACCCGTGTCGCAGATCAGTTGCCGCTCGGGCATGCCGTTGAACTTCCACGCCAATTGACCGTCGGATGCCCGCAGGCAAAAGACCGATCCGCTACGACTGCCGACCAGGATCAGGCCTTCGTGATAAGTGGGCGGACTATCGATGCGACCGTCGGCGATGAAGGTCCAACGCGCCCGACCGTTCTCTCGATTCAGCGCGTAGAGTGTGTAGCCATCGCGATCCGCGACATACACACTGTCTCCCGCGACGACCGGCGCGGTTGGCTGCGACCCAATATCGACCTTCCATTTGATGGCGAGTTCTACCGGGGTGCGTCCCGGCGCGACCCCGCTGCGCATGCTGGAATAGCGATACGTCGGCCAGTCATCCGCCGTGGCAGCCGGACCCATGCCGTTTCCAAACGCAGGCCCTTTCACCAAGCGCGGTTCGATCTCGACGGTGAAGCGTCGGTCGGTATTGCCGGAGCCGTTGTAGAAACCGTTTACACCGGTGGCCATCGTGCCAATAGCGCACTGGCAGACATAGGGGCCGTTGTAGAGCATCCCGTTGGCGGGCATCACCGCCAAACCGCAGGTCGAACGCGCCCAGGGATTCGGCGACTCCGCCGTTCCATCCAGTTTCACGAAGTCGCTGCCACCCGAAGCGCTGTTCAAATAGTAGCGATGCGTGATGCGATTGCGGTAGCAGCGGTCGTGCGACATCGGACCGGTCATTTCCTGCGCCACCGTGCGGACAACCTTGCCGGTCCTCGGATCGTGTCCCTTCAGATCGCGGCTCCAGACCAGCCCGTTGGCGACGAAGATCTCGGTGCTCTTCATGTAGTTTTTGCCGGCGGGTGCCGACCAGAGCGTTTTGCCGTCGTCAAGACGCTTCGCCGTCATGGTGTCATGAATGGCGCAAAAAACCGTGTCGTCGGTCAGCACCAGCGTGGGATGGATGTTGGAGGAGAACAGCGCCGAGTCACTAAATAGCCGAGCCCGATTCGCGGACAGCGGTTTGAGTCTATGCAGCAAGCGTTTTCAACACGTTACGATTTCGTTTCC
>JAQBZS010000107.1 GCA_027622115.1 Planctomycetota bacterium
CCAGATCAACCCGAAAGCGCCACACAAAAACACCGCTTTCAGCTATGCTTGGGAAAGTCCCGGTGAACGACTAGACGGGGGGATGGTAAGTGCTGAATTTCAATGAGCCAGAAGCGATTTCCCGGTTGATGGGAAGTGGCGGGAAGTGGTGGGAAGTTGCGGCGTTTTTGGTGGGTTTCGGTTGCGGATCAACCCCCGGTCGACGGGATTGAATGTCCGGCGTCTTTCAACCACTGAATCGGAAACCGGGCCAACCGTTGATTGCTGGTATTCGTTTCGCCGTACTTCTTGACCCGTCGCGTCACTGTCGATTCTGAAATGTCCATCGCCGTGCACCATGCAGCTTTGCGAATCCACGGGGACCATTCCGGATCGACCGGGGCTTCCATCCGCCGCCGTAACGGTTCCAGTCCGGCAAGGATTCGGGCCGTTAGCATCAGCGGTTCGTCCAGCGGTTCGACCGTCCGCCCATCGGGGGACTGTCCCGCCGTCGAGACGTAGTTGCTCGGGAATTCGTCGGCACGGTCGTAGCCGTCGTAGCCGAGTTCCCGAAAGACCGAATCCGCTTCTCGTTGTGCGAAGCCGGCCAACGTAAGCAGTCGAAGCCAGTCGAGCTTTGTTGCCGGCGGATAAGCAATGCCGGTCAAGTCTGTGATTTGCTGCCAGTAGTCGCCGTCTTTTGCGGCGGGTTGTTCTGGCGAGATTCGAATCAGTGCGGAAAGATCGCCCATCGCGCTTCACCTCGTTCGAATGGTGAACGTCCGAAAGAAAAAACACGCGGCGACGGATCGAACGATTCCGCATCGGGAGCTACCCTACGCCGCGTGCAACGAGTCTAGCCAACTTTCAGCTCGCAGGATGTAGGAGCTACAGCAGCCACAGGGCACGATCACTCGCATGACCATGATCACGATCACGACCATGATCACCATCACGACCATGATCATCGACATGATCACCATCACGACCATGATCATCATCACGACCATGATCACGATCATCGACACGACCATAATCACGATCATCGACCATGATCACGATCATCGACATGATCATGATCACGATCACGATCATCGACACGACCATGATCACGATCATCGACACGACCATGATCATCGACATGATCACGATCACCATCACGACCACCGACACGACCATGATCACGATCATCGACACGACCATGATCACGATCATCGACCATGATCACGACCGTGTTGTTTCCGCGTCGATCCCGAAGATAACCTCCGGTTTGCGAGTCTAGCCAACTTTCAGCATGACGGCGCGAGCGGCGTTGATATCACGCTCAGCATACAGCTCCGCCGTTGATACGGACGAATGACCAAGCACAGCCCGCGCCGTGTCGATGTCGGCTTCCCTGCGGACATTCGTTGCCGCATTGTGCCGGAGTTGGTGCGGATGCCATTCAGGAACGCCAGCCTTTCGGCAGGCTCGTTGTATCGCGTTGCGGTATGCATCTCGGTCGTAACGTTCCCCCGGTTGCCGCGTCGCCCCCGGCGTCCCCTTGCGAACGTCCCGAGGTGAGAATAGGTGCGCATCCAGATTCGACTTGAGGAAACCGCGAACGACTTCGATTGCTTTCGGTCCAATGAGGATGATTCGCCCCTTCCCGTGATGTTGGGTCTTGTGAGACTCGGGGACGTACTCCCACACACTGCCCGAGGTGTTGATATCCCGGCCGCGCATCGCCAGCACTTCACCGGGTCGAGCGCCAGTGAGCAGTTGCACCTGGATCAGCCCCCACACCGGTTTCGAGACGTGAGGTTCCACCGCGTCGATGAACGCCTGCGGGACTGGCTTCACGGGGTCGGTTTCGACTGCCTCCGTTCGCCCCGCCTGTAGCCCCTGAACCGCCTGCAAGCCCACAAGGATGTCTGGCTTGCAGTATTCGTTCTCAACAGCCCAGGCGAATATCCGGCGGATTCTGCCGGAGTGTTTGTTGATCGACTTCCGACAATGCCCGTCGTCAATCATCGCTTGGCGGACGGCCTTGAACGCCAATGGTCCGAAGTCTCGTACCCTACTTCTACCACTTTTTGCCACGAGGTATCGCAGCGCAGTTTTGATGCACGAGATTTCCGAAGTCGGCTTCCCGTTCTTACGGTAGTGCTGGTTTGCGTGTTCCATGAACAGCAACGCCAGATCATCAACGCACAGCGCATACTGTGCCGTCTCGCCGTTTTTGGAAAACCATTCGGTGATCAGATCGTCGTACCGCTCCCGGCTTTCGGGCGAGCCGTACTCACCGAGGTAATGGTCTTTGCCGTTGATGCGGACACGGGCTTGCCCGGTCGCCTTGTGAAGCAGATACGACGGTTTGCGTTTCGTCGACATCGCGGCCCCCTCTGGGTGGTAGTGAAAGTGGTAGTCAAACCAGTTTCACGCCGCTCTGCCGGTCGGCAGGTAATCGCAAGTCACGATTCAGCAATGAGTTACAGCAGTGGAGGATAGGGGACTCGAACCCCTGACCTTCTGGCTGCCAGCCAGACGCTCTCCCAACTGAGCTAATCCCCCCAGGTGAGTCATCAAGGACTCGGTCGCCAGCAGGGCGGCCCGAGCGGCGGGAACGTAGCATCCCGTTTGTGGAGTGTCAAGATGCGCCACTTACCACAAAGGTCTTGTTTTCGCACTCGATTCTCCGTGGGAAATGAAAGAAGCCAGCCACAAGAGTTTCCTCTCGGGACCGGCTTGAAGCCGAGGCCGCCGTGGGCAGCCATGCCTCTCAGGTTTGCTTGACGCCGTCGGGTTCAGAAAACATCGCTTCCGAACCGTCCGGCTTCAAGGTCTTCCTCATTCTTCCAACTTCCGTCTCTACGTTCCGATCAATCGAGCAGGCTGAACAAACCAGCCAGGCTGTTTCGACGCGGAGCCGACTGACGCATGGTCTGTCGGGTGCCACGCAGACGTGACGGGAAGTAGGTCTCTTTTGCGGGAGCTTCAACAGCCGGAGGGGCTTCCGTCGGCGCCGGGGCGGCCTTCGGAGCGGCTGCGGGAGTACCAGCCGGTGCACAACCGTTGTTGCAGCATTCGTCGCAGGGGTTGCAGCAACCATCGATGACGTCATAACCACAGGCTCGCAGGCCTTCGACGGCTTGGCGAACCACACCGCGGTCACAGTCACCCAACGCACAGGTCAAAGCGGCAACGACTTCTCGGCAGCAGCAGCAAGGATTCTTGCGAAGTTGGTCGCCGAGTTCGTCGGCGGCTTCTTTGCGTACTCGCTCATCAGCGTCGTTGAGGGCGTAGACCATGGCGGTCAGGATTTCGGGATTGCAAACACAATCAAACCTGTTGCCCAAGTTCTCAATCGCGTTGGCACGATCTTTGGCGTAGCAAGCGGTTTGCGACACGTAGATCAGCCGAGCGAGTTCGCACGGGTCGGCGTTGCAACAACGATCGTCACAGCAATCGTTGGTGCACGGGCCGGGCGGGCACGCACACTTCGGCGGGCAATCGCACTTCGGTGGGCAATTGGGCGGGCATGCACACTTCGGTGGGCAATCACACTTCGGTGGGCAGTTCGGCGGGCAATCGCACTTCGGTGGGCAATTGGGCGGGCAATCGCACTTCGGTGGGCACGGAGCACAGCACTTAGTGGGTGGACAACACGTATCGCAGCAAGGCGGCTTGATGCACGAGACCTTGCGTTGGTACGTGTGTATCGTCACACAGCAAGGACGAGTGATCGTCGGCTTGCAACAGTTTGGCTGGCACGTTGAATCGCACCCGCACGCCTTCGAATCCGTGCAGCCACTCGTTCTGCTGAAAATGCCGGCGTCAGCCGAACAATTCATCGCAGCGAGTGCAAGTGCCGCACCACAACATTGGAACCATTTCATCATGAATTCTCCTTCCCTAGGGAAAATTGACGTTTGACGCTCATTGCCGATACCAGAAAACAAACCTGGATGCCGATGAACTGAGATCGCGAGACCGTGGCCCATTCAGGGAGCCGTGAATCCACTTCCACTCGGAGTGAACGGCGTCTATGTCTTGCCGAATCTCTGTTCGCTATCGAACCAGGAATGCCCGATCGCAACCGGCACCGTTACGAATCGTCAAACAACCAGTCTCAACCCAGCGGGGATCATGTCGGGAAGGCTGCTCGGGGTTTCCCCCATTTCCATTCAGCAGTCTCTGGGTCGATCATGCGATCCCCACCAGCGGGATGAGTCGGACTGACCACCTACATCGACTCGGATTCATGAAAGCCTTGAACGTTCGAAGTCCCAATTCCTTGAATTACTTACGTCGATTTTCGACCGTATTTGGCGGCCGTGACGGTTGGTCAAACTGCATTCGACCTTGACGTCATCTCAAACCGAGAGACTTGCGAATTGCCGTTAATTTGGGGCGTTTACGAATGGCAGCGAGATTCAGCGGGAATAGTGCGACTTGTAACGAACGCAACAGCGAGCGGCCGCGCGGTCACATGCATTTCCTTGTGAAAGGTTTGCATTGAGGCGTTTCGTGTGATTACGAATCGCGATCGGGAGTTTTCATCGGGGCAGGAGTCGAGCAACAATCCCACGAAATGCCGGTTCACGGATGATGAACGGCGATCTATCCGTGAACCGGCATTGCCATCCGTGGGATCTTGCGCCGCGTTGGGTTGACGGTCGAGCCAAGCGAGTCCGCAGTTCAAACCTGTCACCGTTCGGCGCGACGAGAATAGCGATGGAGGCGATTTACCTGAGAGGACGCGAAACCTGCCGCGAGTTGGGAGTTCCAACAGTTCCTGGAACTGACCGGAATCGGCGCGGATGTTGACGCGGGATACGATCCTTGGGCAACGTTACAGCGAAGTTACGCACGAATCGGTCGATTCTTGTCACAATGCCGCTTCGTTGGTTGGCCGTCGCCGACCGTTTGCACGTACGACATTCCACTCGGGAAGAATCGCAATGTCTCCTCGACTGCTCTCCACTCTGCTGTTGTTGGCCGTTGTGGCTGTTGGGTCGGCCCGTGCCGAAGCTGGGATTGTCCTGATTCCCGGTGAATTCAAGGACGGCAAACTGAGTGTGCCCAAGACCGCGGAAGTTCAATCTCGACGCGGACTGCCAACGCCGTTCGCATACCACACCACTTTGTCACGCAACGATGTGACCGTCGAGAACAACGTCGTCAAAGTGAAGCGCACCGAATCGCTTGAGACGATCGGTGAAACGAAGTCGCTCGTGGGTCTCATCTCGCTGCCCGAAACGGTCGTGATTGACAGCGTGAAGGTGACCATCGGAGACGAAGCGGCTGAGTTCAAAGCACTCGACGCGAACTCGGCCCAAAAAGTCTTGGAGAATATCGCGAGGGAACTGAAATCCGTCACGATTCTTTCGCTGACGGGTCGACCGGCGGTGTTGCTGCCGTCGGTGAAACTGAAGTCGAACCTGACGGTCACCATCGAATATTCGCAGTCCGTCAAGCAAGTTCAGGGCGTTCGCTTTCTCAATGTTCCGATGCCGGCCGTGCGATGGACCGGTCGCTCGCTGGATCGCCTGCTCATCAGTGTTGACATTCGAGCCAAGCAGCCGATTCGCGCGGTCCTGAGTCCGACGCACGAAACCGCGATCGAACGTCCCGAGCATCAATCCGCGTCGATCCACGTCAAAGCCCAACACGTCATCGACGACCAAGACACCGATGATCTCGGCCTGCGACTGTTGACTCACAAGGCCCCGGACGACGAGAGCGGTTATTTCCTGCTCATCGGAAATCCGACCGGCCAGCCCAATGAAAAGGCGATCGAGAAAGATGTCACGTTTGTGTTGGATACGAGCGGTTCCATGCGTGGTGAGAAGCTGGAGCAGTGTCGCGTGGCCATCGAGTATTGCTTGGAGAATCTGAATCCCGGCGACCGGTTCAACATCGTCACGTTCGGCTCGAAGATCGAATCGTTTCGCGACAGTGTCGTCTCCAGTACCGAGAAAAACGTGGCCGCCGCGCAGACCTTCGTCGAAGAACTCGTGTCCAACGGGCGAACGAACATCGACGGCGCATTGAAAGCAGCGACACAAGGTCAACACGACGCGACTCGACCGCAAATCGCAATCTTCTTGACCGATGGAACGCCGACGGCGGGCGAGTTGGTGGACGACAAGATTCTTGAGAACTTCAAGAAAACGAATCAGGCTGGACTGCGAGTGTTCGTGTTGGGCGTTGGAAACGAGGTCAATGCGCATCTGCTGGATCAGTTGGCGGAAGTCAGCAGTGGTCAAAGCGAATACGTGGCTCCCGACGAAGAGATCGATCAGAAGATCGCGGGTCTCTACAACCAATTGGCCAATCCGGTGATGACGGACGTCAAGGTTGCATTCGGCGAACTGCAATCGCACTCAGTGTTTCCTCGCAAGGTGCCCGCGCTCTTCCGCAACAGCCAAGTCATGTTGTTCGGTCGTTTTCGTGACGAGGCCAAAGGCACCGTTGAGTTGACCGGCAAGCTGGCCGATCAGCAACGTCGCTACGCGGCGAAGATTGAGTCGACCGACGGCTCGGACTGTGAGTTTATCGCTCCGCTGTGGGCGTCACGGAAGATTGGATACTTGCTGCAAGAGATTCGACTTCACGGCGAGGAACAGGAACTGATCAACGAGGTGGTGCGGCTCAGTAAAAAGTACGGCATAGTCACGGAATACACGCAGTCGTTGGCTCTGGCCGGTGGCATCTTGCTTCGCGATCACGCGAGTCTCACCAGCGATGCGTTTCGCGAGTTGACGGCGGCTCGGCAGATGAAGACCGGAGCTTGGGCCGTCAATCAGGCCAAGAATGATCGCTTGCTGCAATCGAGGATTGTGTCATCAAATGCCGGCAACAATTTCCTGGATCGCCGCGGCCAGACTGTGTCAGCTTCCGACGCTCTGAAGCAAGTCGGCAATCGAGCGTACTACTATCGGAACGGTGTCTGGCAAGACGGCACGGAAGTCGGCAAGCGGAAAACGCGAACCGTCAAGGCGTTCAGCAAGGAGTACTTCGATCTGCTTCGCAACCCGGACTTTGCCAAAGCACAACAGCTTGGCGGTGCCGTGTCGCTCAACATCGGTAACGAACGAGTCGTGGTTGAACCCGTCCCCGGAGCACGAGTCCCCGCAGGGCAAACATTACAAGGCGCTCCGGACCAACAGCTCAGGCAAATCAATGGGAGGGGGCTGCGAGACTTGAATCGCTTGAACCAAATTCCATTCCAGCAGCGCATACAATTGCCGCAAATCCAGCAGCAGATTCCAGGATTCCGGCTGCAGGTCAAGCCGCCTCAACCAAAGCCGGCGGCACGACCAGCGGCCCCCAAGGCAGGTGTTCCGAAGGAAGAGAAGAAGGAACCGGTTCCCAAGTAAGTGTTTGACTAACGAGTATAGGCTAGAAGCTATCTGAAAAAGGGGTCTGACCCTTTGGAGGCCTCGCTAAACCCCCGCAAAAACTGAGGCCGGAGAGGGTCAGATAGCTTCTAGGCTTGTAATTTCCAGCCACCAGGATGCTGTCGAACAGGCGGTCGGCGGCGGCGTGTCGTTGGGCAATGCGGGCGATGCCAACAACTTGAATTCGCCAGCCTGGATTCGGAAGCTGAAGGGAGAATCCGGGGCTAACGCTTTGAACCAGATGTGTGATCGCCGTTCGCGAGTGCAGGCTGCCATTCCATGAATCGATCTTGCTGATTTAGACTCCGTCCGCGTCTCTGGGAAAGGACTCTCATGATGCTTGGAATACTTCATGGATGACTTGATTCCACTGAAATCTCCGTCCGCGACCGACCGTGATCGTGTCTGGTTGCGTCACGCTTTGAATCTGTGGGTGATTTTGGCTGCCGTGGTTTCCGTCAAGGCTGTTGTGCAACCGGACGACAAGACGGTCTTTCCCTGCTTTGCGGACTCGGCTCGAAATTGGTGGGCCGATCAGACGATGTACGACTCGCCTGGGCGGACGACCGGCTTTCGTTACGGCCCGCCGTTCGCCGTATTGGCGTCGCCGTTTGCCGTGTTTCCCAATTGGTTTGGCGGAATTTGCTGGAACGCGGCTGGGCTTTGCTTACTCGTGATGTCGATCCGAACTCTCGCGCGGCATGTCTTGCCCGGCGATTGGCCGCCGCGCCGCGAAGCCTTATTGCTGGCCCTCAGTCTGGTTGGTTCGGTCCGAGGCATCTGGTCCGCCCAAAGTAATTCGTTCGTGTTCGCCTTCGCCGCGTTCGGACTCGCGGACATCGCGCGGCGGCGCTATTGGCGGGCTTCGATCTGGCTGGCGGCGTGCGTGACGATCAAGTTGTGGCCGTTGGCGTTGGTGATGCTGCTGATGGCATGTCGACCAGGGCAGTTGATTGGTCGATTCAGCGTGGCCATCTGCGGATTCTTCGCACTTCCGTTTGCGACTCGGCCGGTGGACATCGTGTTGCGGCATTACTCCGAATGGCTGACGCTGCTGACCGGTCCGTATCGCACCTTGCGGCAAGGCGGCTATCGAGACTTCCACACCATCCTGGAACAGTTCTTTCAATCGATCGACGACCGGATCTATTTGGGGCTGCAACTGGCGACTGCGGCGGGGACTCTGGCTTGGTGCCTGTGGCGCAGTCGGCACGAAGACACTCCGGCATTGCTAACGTCCGTGTTCTCGATGTGGTTGTGTTGGCAGTTGCTGCTGGGGCCGGGTACCGAACGCCTCACGTTTCAACTCGCCGCACCCATGTTGAGCTGGGCCGTGGTGTGCAGCATTCACGAGCAACGTCTGATTGTTCTTAGTATTTCGGCTTGGATGACGACTTGTGTTTTGGGCATCGGTGCGATCGAACGAAGTTTGCTGCCGCATGTTGCCTGGTCGCCCGCATTCATCGTGATGGGGATGATGCCGTTCGTCGTCTGGCAAATCTTACGTGCCGTTTCATCTCCCGCGATTGCCACGGCACGGGACGTTTCGCCGATGGATCACCGTAGGGCGGCGTGAGTTCACGTGACGCTCTCCGAACCGGTGACGGCGCGGTTGCGACACGCAATTCATGCCGGGCGGTTGCGACATGTTGCTCGGCGAGCGGATGATTGGGTGTCAATGTGAACGAGGCAACCGCAAACAGGCGGCGTCTCGATCGTTGCGGACGAGCAAGAACTCACCCGCAAGTGCGGGGTGGTTCCAAACATCCACGCGTTCTGGCCCCTGACGTGCAGGTGGTTGTCCAACACAGCGAATCCGCAACATCAATGGCAAAGACGGAAGCAAGAAACTTGAGCCGATCCTCGCATTCTGGTCACGAGGCTCCAACGAATTAAGGAGCCAACGAATATGTACAGCACTCGCTCGTAGACCTCACCCGTTAGAACGTATGCTGGAACTCGACGTCGGGAGTCCCAAGTGGGGAATTCCGTCCGCACCTCCGAACGATCCTCGACCGCGAATTCGAGACCATTCCCATGAACGTGCCGAATCACTCAAGTCTTCGACATCCCGCCTCGGTGTCTCGGCGAACGGCCCTTCAGGCTGGAGCTGTCGGCCTCTTGGGATTGGGAAGCAATCACCTCCGCGAACTCAACGCGGCCAATGTTTCCGGCACGCGTGGCCGGACGGCCAAAACGTGTATCTACATTTTTCTCTCCGGCGGATTGGCACAACACGACAGCTTCGACATGAAGCCTGACGCTCCGGACTTGATCCGCGGTGAATTCAGCCCAATTTCCACCGCGACGCCGGGTATTGAAATCTGCGAACATCTTCCGATGCTGGCCCAACGCAGTCACTTGTGGGCTCTGTGCCGATCTCTCACGCACCACACCAACGGCCATTCCGAAGGCCACCACATTATGCTCACCGGTCGAGCGGCGATGCCGGTGGGTTTCAGCGGCAACAAACCGAATCCCACCGACTGGCCGGCGATCGCGTCCATTGCGGGCGAAGTCACGCGACCGCGAAACAACCTTCCACCCGCTGCCGTGCTTCCCGAACGGCTGGTCCACTATTCACGTCGAGTCATCCCCGGCCAATTCGCCGGCCAAATGGGCTCGTTCCGTGATCCCTGGTTCATTGAAGCGTCGCCGTTTCACAACACGTCGTACGGTGCCTACCCGGAATACCACTTCGATCACCAAGAACGCGGCAACAAGGACAACCGTGTTTTTCAGGCACCAAACCTCAGCTTGTCGCACGGCATGACACATCACGCGTTCTCGAAACGCATCGGCTTGCTGAATGAACTGGAGCTTCAGCGTCGGTATCTCGACCGCCACGCCCACGTCGAAGATTTTGACCGCTATCGCCAGGGCGTGATTTCGTTGTTGAGCGATCCCAAGATCAAACACGCGTTCGATGTGACGAACGCCGATGCAGCGACGCAGGATCGTTACGGTCGGAATTCGTTCGGCTGGTCGTTGTTGATGACTCGGCGGTTGATTGAAGCCGGCGTGAATTTGGTGCAAGTTAATCTTGGCAACAATGAATCCTGGGACACGCATGGCAACGCGTTCCCGCATCTGAAAGAAAAGCTGTTGCCGCCCACCGATCGAGCGCTGTCGGCGTTGCTGGACGATTTGCAGGATGCGGGAATGTTGGACGACACGTTGATCGTGATGGCGGGTGAATTCGGTCGCACGCCGAAGATCACTCGCTTGCCGCAATACTACGAGTTCGCCGGACGAGACCATTGGGGAGCGGTTCAGACCGTGTTCTTTGCGGGTGGCGGAGTCAAAGGCGGCACGGTGATCGGTCAGTCGGACAGCAAAGGCGCTTATCCCACGGACGATCCGCAAAAACCCGAAAACATGGCGGCCACGATTTACCGATCGCTCGGGATTCCGCCAACGGCTGTCTGGCACGATGCCTTGGACCGGCCGCATAACATCTATTACGGCGAACCGATCGGCGGGTTGATCTGAGGCTTTTGAGGAAGTGCCGAGTTTGGGAGTTGAACACTTGGGATTGACCCGGTGATCTGCGTCAATTGGCGCGCAGGTTTTGCGCAGTGGAGGCTGGGGTCGGGTGGTTCAAACAAAGTTAACGCGTCACTCACGCCTGCGAAGTGGCGCTATCCGATTAGCTTAGCCAACGTTTTCGAATCAACAGAATGGAAGCCATGAAACGAATCGCCGCCATTGTCTGTGTGCTGACAGGTGCCGCGTTTGCCGACGACTCGCCTCAGTCACGGGACTCGCGTCTGCGGATCTCTCTGTTCGCCGAGCATCCCGAAATCGTCACTCCCACCGGCATCGATGTGGACCGCCGCGGTCGCGTGTGGGCGATCGAAAGCAACACGCACTTTCCGCCAGCCGGTTACAAAGGGCATGCATCCGACCGCATTCTGGTCATGACTCCCGGCAAGCCCGGTGAACGAGCCACGGAAATCGTGGCCTTTGCCGACGGCCTGACCCATGCGATGAGCATCGCCGTGCGAACCGCCAACACCGTGAAGCAAGCACCGAATTCCGATCAAGTGTTCGTCGCGACCCGTCGCGACATCTTTCTCTATCGAGACACCAACGGCGACGACCGACACGATTCGCGAGAACGCATCATTCAACTCGATACGCCCGGTAATTACCCACACAACGGGATCGCCGGCTTTGCATTTGATGCGCTGGATTGGATGTACTTTGGGCTCGGTGAAAACCTGGGAGCGGACTACAAGCTGATCGGGTCCGACGGCACGGTGCTCGGCGGCGGCGGCGAGGGCGGCAACTTGTATCGCTGTCGCATGGACGGCTCGCAGCTCACGCGATGGGCCACTGGGTTCTGGAATCCGCACGCGAGTTGCGTGGATGCGTTCGGTCGCCTGTTTACCGTGGACAACGACGCCGACAGCCGACCGCCCTGCCGTTTGCTGCACATTGTTCGCGGCGGAGATTACGGCTATCGCTTTCGCAATGGCCGCAAGGGACTGCACCCGTTCACGGCTTGGGACGGCGAAGTGCCGGGCACATTGCCGATGGTGTCGGGAACGGGCGAAGCTCCGTCGGGGATCGTGGCGTACGAAAGCGACGGCTTTCCCGAGGACTATCAGGGCACATTGCTGGTTGGATCGTGGGGCGATCACCGCATCGACCAGTACAAGCTGCAGGCCAACGGTGCGTCGTTTCGGTCTCGACCGCGAGCGATCATTCAAGGTGGCGAGGACTTCCGGCCGGTCGGTTTGGCCGTTGGACCCGACGGCGACGTGTATTGCACGGACTGGGTCAAAAAGGATTACAAAGTTCACGGGCACGGTCGCGTTTGGCGAATCTCGTCGGTAACCAAGCCGGTTCGCGAAGTCGCGCGGCCTACCACGAACACCGCCAAGAAAAATATCAAACGGGCCGCCGTGGCACTGACGTCGCGGCAATTGCCGGTTCGTCGAGACGCCGCTCGGGAGCTGGCATCTAGCGATGCGGGACGCGAGTTCTTGCAGTTCGTCCTGCAACAAGAACAGTTCACGGCGCGACAGCGGATCGAGGCGCTATGTGCGTTGGCTCGCGTG
>JAQBZS010000108.1 GCA_027622115.1 Planctomycetota bacterium
GCGATCACGCCGGCTCCGTCGCCACAAGCCAACATGATGCTGCACTTGGTGACCAGCGGCTTGGCGGTCCAGAACAACGATCTTTCGACGCTGAGCGCCACCTTCCGTTACTCGCTCGGCAGCGGGCTGATCAAGCCCGTGATCTTGCCGGCCGGTGACTTGGACAGCAATGGCAGCGACGACTTCGTGGTACTTCATCAAGGCCAAACCGGCTTGCTGCATTCGACGGTGATCTACGGCAACGGGCCGCATGTGCCGGCGCGGCCGCTCGTGCCGCTGGGCGACATCAACAATGACGGCTTCGGCGACTTGGCACAACTTGTTGCCGAGCCGAGTGATCTGCTGAGCGAAGATGGCTCGCAGCTCGAACACCCGACGATCCAGCTCTTCTACGGCAAAAACGGCTCGTTCAATCAGACGCCGTTGACGCCAAGCGTGATCATCGAGCCGTCACGGACGGTGTTTGATACTGTTTTCAACCTTCAGAACATTCAGAACGAAGTGTTGAGCTTCGCCGACTTCGCTTCGTTAGGCGACGTGAACAACGATGGCTTGGCCGACTTTGGCGTTGCCGATCGCTTCGGCAGCCGCTCGCATGTCTTCTTCGGCAAGCCGGTTAATACGGTCGTGTCCAACGGCAACACCACTGGCGACGACAAGCTGCCGATCGATCCGTTCCGAGTCGAGCTGGCCACGCCGATCCAATCGCCCACGATCGTGCGGCCCGGCATCGACTTGCACGACGCCGGCCAGCAGGATATCCGCGAGGC
This sequence comes from Planctomycetota bacterium, assembly GCA_027622115.1. Taxonomy (GTDB): domain Bacteria; phylum Planctomycetota; class Planctomycetia; order Planctomycetales; family Planctomycetaceae; genus JAQBZS01. The sequence continues at coordinate 771 of JAQBZS010000108.1, forward strand.
GTTCCGCTTGGAAGGCACGACGCCCGAAGCGTTCCTCTCGAACAGCCAGATGGTCGGCGACTTCAACGGCGATCGCTATGACGATCTGCTTGTGTGGGGACAAGAGACAGCCTACTTGCTGCTCGGCCCGGTCAAGCTCGATTCGATCGACGACATTACCGAGCGAGCCGAGATGATCATCGATCTGAGCGGCGGTTGGACTCCGGCGGAAGGCTTCGGCGCGATCGACGGTAACGACCGCAGCGATCTCGTCTTTGTCAGCACACACGGAGGTCAAGGCAACCTTGATGTCCGCGTGATCCACGGTAGCTACGATCCACTGCGGCATGTTTCGGTCGCCGCCGAGGGCGAGTTGATCATCAGCGCCTTCGGCCTCGGACCGGATGGCAAGGTCAGCCTCTTGAACTGGGACGACGATGGCTTCACGGATTTGCTGGCCTATTCAACGACGCCCGGATTCTCGCTTTTGTACGGTGCGATTTATTCCGGTTGCCGGATCACGGACGGCGACTTGTGCAATCAAAGCGACATCACGCTGCCTGCCGACTTATTCAGTGATCCGATCGTCAAACTGTCGCGAGGTTCAGTGCTCCAAGCGGACGTGCAGGCAGAGGATGCAGAGTTGCAGGCCGCGAAGGACAAGTTGTTCCCGGACGCGGTTGCCTTCTTCCCTCCACCTGAGGCCGACTTATTAGCCGCCGCAGTGGTTGATTTGAATGCCGACGGTGTCGATGAAGTTGTCTTCGCGCGACCGAACTGGGGCATCCTCCAGAGCAGTGCCGGTGGTGTGCCGCTCGGGCGAGTCTACGTCATCAACAATTCGCTCCCTGCTGACTCCCTCGCAACGTACTACCTGTCGGCCACAGCCCAAGGCCATGTGCCGGCGCTGCTGCAAGACCTGTGGATCGACAACGCAGTGCATGCGGTGGGCGATTTGAACCGCGATGCGAAGGAAGACATTGCGTTGATTCGCCGCCTCGAAGGGGGCGGGTTTGCGGATGGCAGCGTGCAGATTCTGTACGGCGAAGCCAGTATGTTGCCAACCAGTTCCAGCTTCCCCAAGCCGCCGCTGAACTTGAGTGCGGCGTCGATCAACATCCATCGAGTGCCGGCGAGCGAGTTGCCGAAGGGGCTGGCGATCCGCGGGCCGATCGATGTGGCTTCCGGCGATTTCGATAACGATGGACGGATGGACTTGGCGACCAGTCAGTTCGCCTCGGAGACGCGAAACAGCGGCGGGGAGTTGCTCAATCTGCAGACGCGCGGCCGCGTCGATGTCTTGTGGAGCATCGCCGAGTTAGCGTCGCCGGTCATCCTCAGCGATACGGCAGCGAACTTGATCGGCGATGAGCGGGCCGAACATGTCACGATCCACGCCGCTCGCGATCTGGACGGTTTCAGCTTCTTGCCGGCCAACCGCATGGATATCAACCGCGACGGCTTCGACGATCTGTTGATCGGAGCGCCCGCCGCGGATGTGCTCAGCACGACGGTGCTGGATCAAGCCGGAGCGATCTACGCGCTGCTCGGCACGCCGCGGCGATTGATGTTGCCAGCCGACAAAGACGTCGTTGAGTTGGCGAACGAGACCTTCACCGGCATTGGCGATGTGCTGACCGATCAAGGCAAAGGCCGGCCGGAAGTGTTCAGCAACGACCCGAACGGTGACGGCGTGCCCGATACCAACAAATTCACGCTCGCCGGACCAAACAGTCCGCCGCAGGAAGAGGCCTGGTATCGCTTCACGATCGTGGGTGATGGCAAAGCCGGCAATGTGTTGCGAGTTGTCAAACCGGCTTACGACGACCGCGTCATCACGCTCGACGGTCCCGCCGGTTATGAAGATCCAATCATTGGCATCGAGACTAACCCGACTTCCGTTCTCGTCGGTGGACGGGACGAACGGGATGCGGTGCTCGAATTCGATCTGTCAGGTTTGCTGGAAGCATTCGAAGACATCAACGCTGTGGAAAGCGTTTCGCTGTCGTTACCGGGACTGATCTCGCGGGAAGAGTTCACCGATTCCTACGAACTCGTCATCGCGGGCGGACTCGGCTTGTTTGTCGCCAACACACCACAGCACGGATTTGAACTGTGGTCCACGGACGGCACGGCAGCCGGCACGGCGATGGTGAAAGACATCGAGCCCGGCCCGACGGGTGGCAACCCGTTCGGGCTGACGCCGATCGGCAACTTGGTCTTCTTCTCGGTATCCGCGGGTGACGGAGCGAACCTGTGGGTCAGCGACGGCACCGCAGCCGGCACGTACGAAATCGCGGTTGGTGGCATCGTCAACTTGCATGCGTTTACCGAATTCGACGGACGACTCTTCTTTGCCGCGACGGACGGTTCGGGAGACACTCACCTTTACGCAACGACCGGCAGCGGTGCGAACATCACTATCGAACAGGTTTCGCAGAACCAGTTCGCGCAGAAATCAATCGACGGGATGAAGGCGGCTGGCGATACGTTGTTCATCGCCGTCTACGATTCGTCGGGCCCGGGCACTTGGAATCTCTGGTCCACTACCGCAGCGAATCCATCGACAGGGCTGCTGTTTGCCCTGGCTTACGAGGACGCCCCGAGTTCGGCCGACGATCTGCTGCAGCACGCGGTCGCGATTCAAGACGGCCCGGAGGACGTGCTGGTCTTTGTGGCGTCGGAGTTCAATGCCAGTACGCCCGGCTTCAGCGGGACCGAACTGTGGCGAAGCAACGGTCGTCCAGGACAGACGCACACGTTCCGCATCACCGATTTGAGTCCTGGCGACGACAGCAGCAACCCGCGAGCCTTGGCGGTCCACAACAACGTCGTTCACTTCCTGGCCTTCGATGATCCGAATACGAGCCTGCTTAGGTTGTGGCAATATGATCCGTCGCAGGCCATTCCGGTAAGTTCGCCGTTGAACTTTGCCATCCCGACAATCAACTTCGAGCCCACGACCGATGGCGTCTTTGCCGGCGAGCAGTATTTCTTCAGCGTGCAGGATTCTCAGGGAACAACTTTGTATGCGCATGATGCCGGCATGGTGCTCGACGTTGCGATGGCCTCCGGTGGTCCGCTCGACCAGCTAACGGTGGTCGGTGACCGCGTCGCGTTTCAGCTGCGAATACAGCCGCAGGATCCATCTGAGTTGTGGATCACCGACGGGACGGATCGTGGCACGGAGCCCATCTTCACCGGCGGGCTCACGGTCCCGGTGAGTGGCCTGCAAGTGCTCGGCCAAGGCCTGCTCTTCTTGTCAGAAGGCAAGCCGCATTCGTCCGATCTGTGGACGACCAACCTGACGACCGCAGAATCGCTGCCAGTGCTGGATGTCGGCGCGGTGCCGGGCGAGTTGGATGTGTATGTGCTGGACGATGCGGGAGACGGAGTGGTCAGCTTGTCGGACTTCGCGGCCAAGGCCGGGCTCGCCAATACGATCAGTATCCACACCGACCCCGTTCAGCAAACGATCACGATTGATCTGACGGCGGCGATCAAGGGGAGCGAAGTGTTTACGACTGCCTCCAACATGCAGATCGAAGCCGATTTGAACAACGCGATGATTCATGCCGACTTGTCGCAGGCGTTTGCCGACGAAGAGATTGCACTGGCCCCGACTGCGACGGCCAAGGTGCTGGCCTTTGGCGTGCGTTGGCAGATCGACGATGGCAACCGCCGTTACTTTGTGGAGAAGAACAACGGTCAGCTTGTCGTCAGCGTCCGCGGGGTGCTGGAGCAATTCGACCGCAACGTCACGCTCCGCTTGACGAGCCGCGGCTTGAACGGGGTTGAACCGCTGCTGTTGGATCTCAATTTGCCGGATTCCACACAGGACGCGGGCCTGCAAGTCACGCGGCGGCACGGCGTGCGAGCCGACTTGCTGAATGAGAAGGGTGGCGTGTTGGACGAGAGTCTCGCCGCACTCGACATGCGGAATTTGAAGGCAGGCACGTACTACCTGCGCGTCTTCAATCCGCACCGCGATGAGCAGACGACGAACCTCGATTTCGCGATCGAGATCAAGCCGCCAATCCAAGGCCAGGTCCATCCGCTGACGGACAACGACGTGATTTTCGGCAACGAAGGCGAGGATATCCTGGTCGGCGACGACCACCTCGACCGGCTGTTCGGCCAGAGCGGCGATGATGTCTTCGTGGGTGAAGCTGTTGAAATCCGCGACCTGGACGACGATGAAGCCGTCCGCGCGCCGCGAGCCGCCGAGCGGATTGCCAGCGACTCGCTGGAAATCATTGACCCGTTGGTGCAGGTCTTCAGTATCGGCGCGGAAGTTCCAGGACCGATCAAGGGCATAGTGGGCTTGTTCGATACGACGCTGGCCCGCGTGTTGGCGGCCGATTTGAACGTGCCGCTGCTAGAGACGGCGAAAGGACCGCGGTTCGCGTTGCCGGTGCATGTGACCGATCTCGCCAGCCTGTGGTATCTGGATGCATCGAGCGAGCGGCGGGAAGACATGGGTGGTTTGGTGCCGGTTCGCGACCTGACGGGGTTGGAATACGCCGCGAATTTGTTCAGCGTCAATCTGGCTCACAATACAATCGCGGATATCTCGATGCTCGATCCGGGCCGCGACGACGCCGGATCGGCGACCGGCTTGGAGCTGATGCGGTACCTCAGCCTCGACGACAATCCACTTCACGACATCAGCCCGCTCGGCGAACTGCGGCAACTGCGCGTGCTGACGGTGAACGACACGTGGAACTATGCGCAGCTCGGTTTGTTTGGCGAGTACTTCCTGCCAGCGGACGGCGCGACGTTCCCGACAATGCCAGACTTCAATCTAAGAACGCCGGACTTCGGTCAGGCGGAAGGACCGATCGATTTTGATAATTTCGGCAACGGAACGTTCAATAACGATTCGCGATTGGGCGGCAGTTTCGCGGCGCAGTGGACCGGTCAGATCTTTATTGCAGCAGGCGGCCGCTTCGAGTTCAGTACCAACAGCAACGACGGCAGTTGCCTGTTCATCGATGGCCAGACAATAGTCGATAACGGCTGCCGCACACCGGACACTTCTGCCAACGGAGTGGTCGAACTCAGCCCCGGTTATCACGACATACGGCTCGATTACTTCTCGGCTGGCAACCTGACGGCGGACGTTGATTTGAAGTATAAGCCGGCGTTATTTGGCGGAGTGATTCCCGAGAATGTGCCCGTGACCTTGTTGACAACGGGCGGCGTGCGCGACGCGGCATCGATCGCTAAGAACAACAAATTGGTCTATCTCAGCCTCGCCAACAACTCGATCGGTGATCCAAACGGGTTGGGCGTGTTGGATGACCTCGTCTTCCTCGATCTGTCACGGAATGAAATCAGCGGCATTGCGGGTCTGTCGGGGATCTACTTGATCGATGATGGCGATTTGCTGGGCGGGTACAGCGAGACGGGACAAGGCTGGTCGCACAACACGCAAACCGTCGCCTCGGCGACCAACGGCGATTACCGCTTCCAGTTCGATGCCACCGCGGACGACAAAGCACAATGGTCGTTCACCGACTTGCCCGACGGCGAGTATGAAGTCTACGCGACGTGGCACAAGCACCACGACCACGCAACCGATGCGACCTACGAGATCAAACACGCCAAGGCGACCGATAAGGTTGCCGTCAACCAACGCTTCGATCCCGATAGCCTCACGTTGGGCGGGCAAGTGTGGGAGAAGCTCGGCACGTTCACGCCTGTTAAAGGCGAACTCCTGGTGAGTTTGCTCGGCGAGGGCGACGGGACGGTTGTGGCTGACGCAGTGATGCTGCGGGCGGTCGATTCGATCTTGCCGTCGCTGACCAAGCTGAACCTCAGCCAGAACCCGCTGGACAACCAGGCACACGTTCTCGATATCCCGGAGATCCTGCCAACGCACGTCGTCTATGACGCGGACGCCGCGCCGGTCTGGACATCGAATCTGGTTCCGCAGGTTCCGACGGCTGTGACGGTCTACGGCAACGAGCTATTTGTGCCGAGCATCGCACAGCGACTGACCGACCCCAACGGCAACTATGTCTATCACGTCTTCACAAACGATCCGCTCGTGACCGGCGTGGTTCACAACGGGACCCTCCGCGTGCTGGCCGTTCCAACTTTCGAGGGCGTGGCCCAGATTACGGTTGTCGCCGCGACAGGGCCTCACTACACGCATGACTCGCGCGGCCGATCGGCTGCCATGACGTTCGACTACATCGTCGGCGAGCACTTCCTGCGCGGACGCAAGTTTGCCGACCAAAACCAAAACGGCGTGCAAGACGCCGGCGAACGTGGCTTGGAAAACTGGACGATCTTCCTCGACTACGACCAGGATGGCATTCGCGAACAAGGCATGACGTCGAACCAATTCAGCACAAACGCCGAGCATATCGATGCGGGTGTGAATAAGTTTGAAATCAACGTGACGAATCTGCCAAGTGTGGTTACCGGGCTGCAAGTATCGATCGACATTACGCACCCTGACTTCAAAGATTTGCAGAACTTGACGTTGATCTCGCCCAACAACACCGAGATCGAGTTGTTCAGTGAGGTCAATTACAGCACCGGCGCCGGCGGGCCTGGCGGTACGTTGGTCGTCACGTTCGACGAAGCAGGAGCTGGTTATCTATCGCAGTTCGATCCCGCTAACGGGACCTACCGGCCGGATGATTCATTCGAGACGCTGTTCGGCGATTCTGGCAACGGCCTGTGGCGGCTGCAAGTGGACAATATGGGGACGCTCGACGGATCTCTGAACAACTGGACTCTCACGCTGCTCAGCGACGAGCGGTTTGTCCGAACCGACGCGAACGGTGATTACTTCCTTGCCGACGCGCCGCTCGGCGCGGGTGCTTATGTCGCCGAGGAACAACAACCGCAGGCTCAAGCTGTGCCACTGGCCAGTGTTAACGGTATCACGCTGCTCGACGCGGACTTCGCCGATCCATCTGGCAGCACGGCCGACGCTGACGGATTTAATGTCGCGGTGCCCTCAAGCCCCTTCGCCACAGAATGGCAGGTGTTGGATCTTGACAACCCGCCGATTCCAATCCTGCTCAACAGTTGTCCCTTCCCGCCGACTGGCGGCTTGAATACGCATCCGTTCGTATTGTGGTTTGGACTGGAAGAGGCCTGCAACTACGACCTCGCCACGCCGATCGCCGGTGCGACTGTTTCCAACATGTTCGATCTGCGCGCGATGGCGAAGGCGGAATTGACGCTCAACTACTTCCTCGAAACCAACGGCCCGCCGGACCTCGCGGCCGTTGAAGTGTGGGATGGCAGCCAGTTCGTAACCGTCGCCGACAACGCCAACGTCGGCGGACTGAACGACATCGGCCAGTGGCAAATGGCGACGATCGATCTGACGCCCTTCACCGGGCTGGAGACACAACTGCGCTTCCGCTTCGACAGCGGCGACGACGGCGCGGGTAACCTGAACCCGTTCACCGGCTGGATGATTGACGACGTGCATGTCGAGGCTTCGCCGACCGCGGACTTCGCAAACCTCGTGGCGATCGAAGTCAGCAGTGACCAGCAGGTTGCGGAAGGGACGACCGTCACGGTGACCAACGTCGTGCATCCGTCCATCAACGTGGGCAGCTTCGGTTGGCAACCGTCTGCGAATGTGAGCAACATCGGCGCGGTTACTACGACTTCATTCCAGTTCACGCCGACGAAGGAAGGCACTTACACGCTGACCGCGATCGTGAATCCGGGGCAGTCGAACGAGGTCTCGGATTCGGCCCAGATCTTCGTCAGCGATGTCAAGCCAACGATCGAAGCGGGACAGAACGCGACGGGTGTCAAGGAAGGTGAAGCGTTCACGCGGTCACTCAGCATCGTTGATCCCGGCGATGATTCCTGGAAGGTGGTGGTTGATTACGGCGATGGCACGACGAGCACCGTCACGCAGACTTCTCGCAACGTCGCTCTGAACCGCACCTTTGTTGGCAAGGGAACTTACACGGTGAAGGTGACCGTAACCGGCATCAACGCCGACAACTCGGTCGAAGGGAGCGCGACCGATTCATTCACCGTCGCAGTCGTTGCGAATCCGCCGGTGATCAACTTCAACAACTCGAACGGCGGCGGGAACTCGAACGGCCCATCCGCGCCGTCGGCTCCTGAATCGGGAGGCGGAGGCGGCAATATGGTTGCGGAAGGCAGCACGTATTCGACGATGCTCACGATCACCGACCCAACCGGGCAACTCGATGCGGCGCTCTTGTCATCCTGGACTTTCAATGTCAATTGGGGTGATGGAGCGGCTGAATCGTTCACGCCCGCCGTGCCCACTCCCGGCACCGCTACCGCGACGTTGAACCACGTCTACGCCGACGAAGGCGATTATACGGTCACGATCACCGTCGTTGACGACGATGGCGACGTGGCGACCGGCACCGAAACGGCTTCGATCATGAACGCGTCGCCAATGATCACTTCGGCCGCCGGGCCGGGTTCGTTGCTGGAAGGCCAAGCCGGATTCTTCTCCGCAGCCGCGACCGATCCGGGAGCCGATACGCGAACCTTCACGTGGTCGTTCGGCGATGGGCACGGGGCGACAGGCGCGGCGGTAACTCACACCTATGCTGACAACGGCAGCTACACCGCGACGGTGACGGTCAGCGACGGTGACGGAGGCAGTGCCGCTCAAACGATGAGCGTCACGGTTGATAACGTCGCGCCGGTGCTGACTCCGGCCGGCGCGCAGCAAGTCGCTGAAGGTCAAACGCTTTCCATCACCGACATCGCCACGTTCGTCGATTCAGGCTTCGCCGATGCGACGCTGGGCAACACAAAGTCGTTCACCTATTTGATCGATTGGGCGGACGGCGACATCGATAGTGGCGCGGCGACGATCGATGTGAACGGCGCGGCCGGCCTGCCGACGATAGGTTCGTTCAACGGCAGCCACACGTACGCCGACAACGGAGTCTACACCGTCTCGGTGACGATTACCGACGACAACGGCGGCAGCGACTCGGAGACGGTCACGGTGATCGTGAACAACATCGCTCCCACGGTGACAGCAACAGCGAGTCCATCGGTCAACGAAGCCAGCTCGCTTTCGCTCACACCGCTCGTCACGTTCACCGATCCGGGCTTCGCGGACGGCGACCTGAGTTCCAGCGAGCGGTTTACCTACAGCATCAACTGGGGCGACGGTTCGCCGGCCGAGACTGGCAACGCGACGATCGACACCGGCGGGATGGCCGGAGTGCTGACGGCGGGCCACGTCGACGGCAGCCACACCTATGCGGACAACGGAGTCTACACGATCACGGTGACCGTGACCGACGACGACGGAGGAAAGCGGACCGCGACGCTACCGGTAACGGTCGCCAATGTTGCTCCGGTCATCACGCTTCCCGCCACTCATAACGTCGATGAAGATGCCTTCACCACGATCAGCGGCTCGTTCAACGATCCTGGCGCGGACCAGTGGACGGTGTCGGCCGATTTCGCTGGAAATGGAACATTCGTGGCCGTGCCGATGCTTGGCAAGTCGTTCACTCTAGCGCACGTTTACAACACGCCCGGGACGTACTTGCTGGCAGTGAAGGTCCTCGACGACGATGGTGGCCAGGCAACGAAAACGGTCACGGTGACGGTCAATGACATCGTCGAACCCGAGACACCGTTCGTCGCGTTGCTGATCGCCCCGCTCACCGTCTCGGAAGATGCAGCGGCGATCAAGGGCTATGCAGACCTGAACGTCGTGTTTGACGATCCCGACCACGCGGACAGCGCGTTGACGTTCAGCATCGTCAATAACTCGAACGCGTCTCTCGTCACCATCACCTTGCAAGCGGATGACACGCTCGATTTGTCGTTCGCGAGCAACCAGTCGGGATCGGCTCAGATTGAGTTGCAAGCGAGCGACCCTGACGGCCACAAAGTAACGCACATTTTCCCGATCACGGTCAACGCAGTGAACGACCCGCCGACGGCTGACGGGCAATCTGTCTCGACGAACGAAGACACGGCGAAAGCGATTACACTGACGGGCAGCGACGTAGAAGGCGCGTCGCTGAGTTTCATCATCGTGTCAGGACCAACGCACGGTTCGTTGAGCGGCACGGCTCCGAATCTGACGTATATGCCGAACGCCGACTTCAACGGGATGGACTCATTCACGTTCAAGTCGAACGACGGCACGGCCGATTCGGCACTCGCCGCAATCACCTTGACGGTCATTTCCGTCAACGATGTGCCGACCGCAGACAATCAAACCGTCACCACGGATGAAGACGTCGCAAAGCCGTTTACGCTGACGGGCAGCGACGCTGATGGCGATTCGTTGACGTTCGTGGTCGTCTCGCAGCCGACGAACGGATCGCTGAGCGGGACGGCTCCCAACCTGACCTATACGCCGAACGCCAATTACCATGGCTCGGATTCGTTCACGTTCAAGACAAACGACGGCACGGTTGATTCCGCACTCGCCACGATCAACTTGACGGTTACTTCCGTGAATGACTTGCCGACGGCTGACAATCAATCAATCTCGACGAACGAAGATACCGCGAAAGCGATCACGTTGACGGGCGGCGATATCGACGGCGATCCGCTGACGTTCATCGTCGTCTCCCCACCCGCGAACGGCTCGTTGAGCGGCACGGCGCCGAACTTAACGTACACGCCGAACGCCAATCATCACGGTCCGGATTCATTCACGTTCAAGTCGAACGACGGCACGGCCGATTCGGCACTCGCCGCAATCACCTTGACGGTCACTTCCGTCAACGATGTGCCTACCGCAGACAATCAAACCGTCACCACGGATGAAGACGTAGCGAAGCCGTTTACGCTGACGGGCAGTGACGCGGACGGCGATTCGTTCACGTTCATGGTCGTCTCGCAGCCGACGAACGGGACGCTCAGCGGTACCGCTCCGAACCTGACGTATACGCCGAACGCGAACTATCACGGCTCGGATTCGTTCACGTTCAAGACGAACGACGGAAACGTCGATTCCGAACTAGCGACGGTTGCTTGGACCATCACTTCCGTGAACGATGCGCCGTCGAGCATCACACTCGATAACGCCACCGTTGATGAAAACGCAATCGGCGCGGTTATTGGCAACGTCACCGTGTCCGATGTGGATGCGAGTGACTCACACACAGTCGTTGTCTCGGACGAGCGGTTTGAAGTCGTCTCGGGCCAGCTTCGCTTGAAAAACGGCGAGTCGCTCAACCACGAGACGGAGCCAAGTGTCATGTTCGACCTCACCGCGACCGACGATGGTTCGCCGCCGCGCAGCCTCACGAAATCCGTGACGATTACGGTTCTGGAAATATCCGTCACGAACGAAGCGCCGACCGACATCGGCTTGTCCAATGCCAGCGTCGCCGAAGATGCCGTGGGCGGAACGATTGGCGTGGTCAGCGTCACCGATCCGGATGCGGGCGACACGCACACGCTGAGCGTTTCCGATAACCGCTTCGAAGTCGTGAATGGCGAGTTGCGATTGAAGTCCGCCCAGAGCCTCGACTACGAATCAACGCCGACGGTATCGCTGACGATCACGGCCACGGACTCGGGGTCGCCCGCGTTGAGTTTGACAAAACCCTTCACGATCACCGTTGT
>JAQBZS010000109.1 GCA_027622115.1 Planctomycetota bacterium
GATCGCTCGCAAGCCTTCCTCGACCACTTCCTGCTGGATCAACTGGTAGCCTTTGAAGGCCTGACGATACAAGCGCGACGCCTTGAACACCAGCAGCACGGTCGCATGACGATTCTTCAGAATCAACAGCATGCGATCCAGACCTTCGCGACGAGCCCGGTAACCGCGTTGCGCTTCGTCGACGCACACGAACTCCGGAGGGCAATAGATGCCCTTGTTGGCCGCGTGCTGGACACTGGTCCGCACCTGGTCGGACGTGCTGTGCTGCCGCTTCGAGCTGAAGCGACTGTAAATCGTGCCGATGTCGAGTCCTTGTCCCAACGCCCATGCGATCCGCTCGTCAAGCGGAGCCGCAGGATCGAAACCGGAGAGGTCGACGTCGGTCTTCTCGGCGGCCTCCTGCCACCACTCGTGAACTTCGCGGGCAAGTTCTTGACTGGCAGCGCCCGCATCAGGAAGTTGAAAAGCCATAATTAGGCCCTCCATTAGTTGTGCTGAGCGATAGCGCCGCTTCCTGGCGGCTTACCTGAGGCAACCGCGCCTCAAGGTCGCATCAGCGATTACGAAACACGGGCAACAATACGGATCGCCGATCACACGGCGGTCACAGCGTGTGATTTCTGAAAGGATCGTGGGGACCACGTAGAAAAGTCTGCGCAGGCGAGAGAGAAAGAAGGCGCAGGAGTCGCGCTGGAATTACAGTCGCTAACATTCGGCGCGACAAAATGATTGGTGCGGTACTATTGCGCACCGATGCGTTGCTGGACCTGACTCCGCAGTCGGTTCAATTCCTCGACAGCAGCGTCAATCGCCGGGAGTACATTCGCAGCATCCTCGGTATCGGTGGACGCAACTTCGTCCAGGAAGATGTCAATCTGCTGACAAACGTCGCGCAGCCATTCGGCGATGCTGATGCGCTCGTGCTCGTTGGTCGACTTGCGGCGTTTCTTCTTCGGACCTACTTTCCGACTTTTCCGTTTTCGCTTGCGATAGGCCTCTTGAACAGACAACCCGTCGACGGAATTCTCGGTGTCGAAAGATCGCTGGATGGCGCGGGCCTTCGACGCCCTGGTTTTGTCGATTCCCAGTTCATCCAGAAACTTCGCCCACTGGCCATAGGAGAATTGTCGCCGCGCCAGGTTCAGCGCCAGGCCGAGTTGCCAGTAGGCCCGCGCGAGCGACCGCTCATCGGCGTCGATTTCGTGATGACGTGCCTGAGCGAACGCGCCGAGTCGCTCAATGTCCCAGGCTTCATTCGGCTGCTCGTCCAAAAGTTGCGACTCGCAACTTTTCCCATCCCGCTGTTGAATGCTCATTGAACTGCTCCGTGTTTGGATTCGGGTTTTTCCGAACCGTCCACGGAGCAAGGTACTGATCGGCGATCACACCGCAGTCACACGCTGTGATAAGTCGCCGAGAATCATAGAGAAGCCCCAATCAGCTGCGGATTGGCCAAGTCTCAAGAGTTAAGATTCCCCTCATAGTATAATGCCGCAAAAATCGCTTGAATTTAGTAAGTCATTGCACGAAAGTGACTTACGGCGCGGAAATGGCGCCAATTCGCGTCAGATCGACCTTGTTTCCCGCGATGATGTCTCGAATCCTGTTGGATCGATGGTCCATTCGTCCGCCCCGCTGTCCTCAAGGTCGACGACTTTGATTTCATCCGGGGCTAAGTCCAGGCGCATCGCTCCATCGGCATGTTCAATCAGTGCGGCAAGCTGGGTGGCGGGTACGTTTGGCAAATCGTCACTCTCCATGAGGATCTTACAGAGGCGACTCTTGAGGTTGCTCAACGCGTGAGGCGTTGGAGAACCACTGATGTGGTAACGATCAACGCAATCGAGGCGTTCACCCTGTGCGGCGAGAAAACGCAGCAGTTCCCAGGGCCGGTTTTTCCGATTCCAATCGACGTTCAACTTCTCACCGTCGAAAAACACCATCCGCGGACGCGTGACCACGACAAGTCGATACTGCGAGCGCGCTTCGTTGATGATTTCCTCCAGTGACAACTCGCGGCGATATAACTCGGCGACATCCTCAATCGCTGCCAAGACTTGCTGGATCGCATCCATGACCACGATGCTGGCCTGTCGGCGGCCCGATTCCTGAATCGTCCTGGCATCGACCTGGTCATACTCGATGAGTTCGAACAGCCGTCTGAACTCAAGACCGAGCATGCCAGACTTCGCTTGGTAGATATCTTCCCTCAAATCCAACCACGGCAACTCTGGTCTGGGATGATAAGCGATGTAAACCTGCATCAGTGTGCAACAGGCATCTCGCATACGACCGTCGTCGCCTGACAAACAGGTTGCTTTGAGATTTTCGACACATTTGTCGAGGTGAATCATCGTCATGAAGAACGGTTCATATTCTCCGTGCGGATCATCGGACGTTTGCATGATCCGTACAAGCATCTGATTCCAGACGCCCTTCAAGTGATGCACCCAGAAGTCGATGCGGGCAAACAGCATCCGCGTAATACCATCGCCCAGCACGGGAATATTCGGTCGAAACCTGGTGAACGCTTCGTAAAACCAAGAGTCTTCACTTACGACAAATAGATGATCTTCGAGGTAGGGAAAATCGAGGCTCATGACTAGGTCGAACCAGGGCTGTTCGGCCATCTTCTCGGCGATGCAGGGTGTATCCTCTTCGGCCTTTGGCTCTTCTGCCTCTTCTTGTAGCGACGAAGCGCCGTATTTCCGCTCGTTCAACTCCTGAAGCAGGTCTCGATCCCGCATGAGGTCCCGAAATTCATCCCGATCGCCCAGCTTGGCGACTTCTGAAGCGCAGGCGACCAGAGCATCGGACACGGCAACGACCTGCTGTCGTTCCGGGACATCGGTTTCGGCAGCAAGTCGCTCCACGCCGAACTTGACGTAGCGTCGAAACGCCGGGTTTCGCTGGAGATCGGAGACCAGGGGCACCACGTACTCCCGCAACCACGCCTCGATCTTATCGGACTTCTCTTCGTCCAGTTCCCAGGCGCCGGGAGCAATCCGTTGGTATTTTCTTTGGGCAAGTTCAAGCCGATCCATCTCGGGCAATCTCTCAAATCATTACATGACAGGCAGTTGCAGCCGAACGCCCGCAAGCCAATCGGCGAGTTGTTCGGTCACTTCAGCCACTTATCACACGCTGTGATCGGCGTGTGATCGCCGGTTTCTAACTTGGAAGCAGTAACGATGACATCCATCACCCACGCCGGCCCGCAGATGCGCCGACCGGCCAGGAGTGCCGACGGAAAATGTCCCGGGAACTGCTCTCATCACAAGACGCCGCTCGCCGACTCGGCATCACTACGGCGACTCTGTACGACTGGCTGGCCCAGTCTGATGCGGGCACGTTCATGATTCGCGGTCAACCGACGACCATCAATTATTACCAGGGCGGTCGCAAGGGCCAAGGTCGCATCAAGATTGACAGCCAGGAACTGGAGCGTTTGTTGGAACTGATGTTTGTCTCACCCAAGTCGCAAACAATTCGACGAGCGCCACGCAAACAGACATCGATGCAGCACATCACTACCAAACTGGGCCGGCCTGACGATTGATGTGCCCGCGGCAACCATTGACACGTAGTAAACCCTTGGCGGCAAGCCCTTCGTACGGCAATGCGAGGGCCGATCAAACCCGACCCGGTTGATAATCGGGTCGGGTTTTTGTTCGCCAAACAATTAAGCCATCCCAACCCCCGTGTTAGACTCCGTGAAGTTGGCCGGCCTATCGGCCAGTCGGAGCAATCGATCAAATTGCGATCGATCGTTGTGTTCCGGGAGATGCGTCGAAAAACGCCCGCTCGGATGGCCAACAAGATAGCGTGAGTATCGAATCCCTTGGCGGCAAGTTTTACTGCGCTGCAATGGGAAGAACGAGACCCGCATCAGAGTCAAACCTGATGCGGGTTGTCGCACCTAATTGCTAAGCCGAGAGCCTTCACCTTACTTGACGCAAAATCGCTTTCAGTTTAGCTGTGAGGGATTAACCTGCCTTTCGCTTGGAGGGCTTCTTGCCCAACGCTGCCCAGAGTGGGTCGTTGTACTGATCGGCCCACGCCGCGTAGTGATCCCAGCAAACTTTGGGCGTGTTCCCCATCAGTCCCGCGAGCACCTCGATCGTGACCGGCACGCCGGTGTAGTACCCGCTCAGCGTGCGCTTCGCGAAGGTGTGCCGACACGTGTACATGCAGCGGTCATCGGGCAGCTTCAGTTTGCGTTTCAATTCGAGAAACCGTTGCACACCGTTGCAACGTTTCCATTGCCGACCCCGAGTCGTGCGAAACAACGGAGCCCCGCTCCCTCTAGGCGCCGTCAGCATCAACTGCAGCGTGATCGACTCCATCTCATCGCAAAGCATGATGCGTCGATCCTTGCCGGTCTTCTTGGCACTCTTGTGACCGTGACCTCCATCGGCAGTTCGAGCTTTCAACAGGTAATACATGCCCTGCGGCGTTTCGACAACGTGATCGGCAGTGACTTTCGCCAATTCGGAATACGGCCTTGCCCCGGTCAGGAGGCACGCCTTGATGAAAAGGCCATGGGCTTCGTCCGCTGCTTCAAGAATGGCAGTCTCTTCCTCGGGTGTGAACGCCGTCACGCGCGGCGTTGCCGTCGGCTTCTGGTACCCCGCCACCGGATTCGATTCGAGATCGTCGAACTTGCAGCAGAAATTGAATGCTGCCTTCACAGACGCAATCACGTTGCGCTGCGTGTTGTGATTCCACGACGTGTGCTTCTGAATCCACGTCCGTAGATGCTTCTTCTGAAACTCTTCGACCTTCAATGCACCACAGTAGCCACACAAATCGTTCAGCCACTTCTCGACCAGTTTGGCCCATTCGTGCGTCGCTGACTGATGCAGGTCCGCGAGATAGATTTCACAGACTTTCGCGACAGTCCATTCGCCCGATGACGTTGTTGGCTGCGGGCTCAATTCGTCGACGAGTTTCACGCGGGCGAAGGCCAGTCGCGCGGCTTCCTTGTTCTCTTTTCCACGGACACGTTCGCCTTGCTCATCAAAGAGGGGCACACGTTTCCTTGTTCCCGGTTCGGTGTAATACCAGCAGTCCGTCTGCTTCCAATGCCAGGCAGAACCATGCTGCTGGCGACGTTGTTTTCGATTCCTTGCCATTGGTCATTTGTCCTTTCGTAGCTCTCCCAGTTGCCGCTGGAAATTGACTGTGGAAATCGGGGATAAGACAATGAAGTCGGAACCGGTTTCGGTTCCTTGCCGCCAAGGGGCCGCCAAACGGGTTGCCGCCCGTGGCCCCTTGGTCTTTTTACGCACCGATAGCGCGGTGGTGAGCGAGCGAGAATCGAGCGCAGCGCACTCGCGTTGAGAAATAGAGGATTCATCATGTTTCAATTCCTTGCCATAACGCAGGCCGGTTGCCGCCGGTCATTCCCGCGTCATTTGCTACACAGAATAACTACACTGGCCATTTCGGCCGTTGTGGCCCTGGTCGCACACACAATTCATACGCAACGAGTTAACGCCGATCAAGCCTCACGCCCCAACATCGTTTTGATCATGACCGACGACCTTGGGTATGGTGACTTGGGCTGCTACGGGCAGCAGCGGATTCAGACGCCGAATATTGATCGAATGGCGAAAGAAGGGCTGCGATTCACGGACCACTATGCCGGGCATACCGTGTGCCGACCGTCTCGATTGGTGTTGTGGTTGGGGCAACACGTGGGCCACACGGGGCTCATTGGCAACCGTCCCCGCAGCCTCACTTCCAAGGAACCGACGGTGGCCAAACTGTTGCAAGCAGTCGGCTACAAGACCGGGGGCGTCGGCAAGTGGGCTTTGGGCCACGTCGAAAAACCGTCCGATATTGACAATGCGGGACACCCAAACCGCAACGGTTTCGACTATTGGTATGGGTATCTCAACCAGAGCAACGCCCACAATTTCTATCCCACGTTTCTGTGGGAAAACTCGCGGCAGGTTGAGCTACTTGGAAACGTGATCGATCCCAGGCCGGCGGGTCGCGGTCGAGTCTCGTCGAAGCGAGTGAGCTATTCGCATGACTTCATGAGCGACGCGGCCTTCGAATTCATTCGCCGCAGCAAGAACCACCCGTTTCTCTTGCACGTCCACTGGACTATCCCGCACGCCAACAACGAAGGCGGACGTGTCACCGGCGACGGCATGGAGATTCCCAGCCACGGCATTTACGCCGAACAGGACTGGCCGAATCCGGAAAAGGGATTCGCGGCGATGATCACGCACATGGATCGGGATGTGGGGCGGCTGTTCGAATTGCTGAAAGAATTGAAGATCGACGAACGGACGCTGGTGTGCTTCACATCGGACAACGGACCACACAACGAGGGCGGCCACAATCACGAATTCTTCAACTCGAACGGCGACCTTACGGGCTTCAAGCGATCCATGCACGAAGGCGGATATCGCGTGCCGATGATTGCTCGGTGGCCGGGTAAGATCGCTGCGGGAACCGTGTCGGACCACCCCTGCGGGGCCTACGACTTTCTTGCCACGGCTTGCGAATTGGCCGGTGCCAAGCCGCCGAAGAATTCGGACGGAATTTCGTATTTGCCGACATTGCTCGGGAAATCGGATCAACAGAAACAGCACGAATACCTGTATTGCGCGAGCCAAGAAGGGGCGACGTCCGTCGGTGTGCGATTCGGCAATTGGAAGCTGGTCAAATACGCGTCCCCCAAAAAGTCCGCGAAAAAGCCGTCTGCCGACTCCAAACCCGACTGGCGGCTGTACGACCTGAAACACGACATCGGCGAAAAAAACAATCTCGCCGCAAAGCATCCCGACATCGTGAATAAGATCTTGGCCTTGCTGAAACGTGACGGGTTGTTGTGAGGTGTGAGACAACTCGTAGCACGGGACATTTCGTAGCATGGGACCATTGTCCCGTGACCATTTCGTAGCACGGGACCATTGTCCCGTGACCGCTCGGGACAATGGTCCCAAGCTACGGTCGAGTCGATAGGTTTGTGTTTGCGAGTGACCTTAGAGTGAGTCCGGAATCAATAGCACTGGAGATCAACAATGAATCCGATCGACTGCATCAAATTCGACCAACGACGCACATTTCTTGGCCGGACGTGTCGTGGGGTGGGAACCATGGCGTTGGCTTCGCTGCTCGGGTCCGCCGCCAAATCGGCCGAGCCCGGCGATGTCGATATTCCGCGTTGGACCGGCGCTCTGGAAAAACTGCACCACGTTCAGAAGGCCAAGCGAGTCATCTTTCTCACGATGGCCGGCGGCATGTCGCACCTGGAGACTTTCGACAACAAGCCGAAGCTCGCCGAAATGAACGGCAAGCCAATGCCCGAGTCCTTCACCAAGGGGCAACCGATTGCCCAATTGCAGGGCAAGAAGTTGACGTGTCTTGGACCACAACATGCGTTCAAAAAGTGGGGCATGTCCGGCATTGAAATTTCGGAGATCTTCCCGGAACTCGGCAGCGTCGCGGATGAACTCTGCGTCATTCGGTCGCTCCGCACGCAGGCGATCAATCACGACCCGGCCCACACCTTCATGAACACCGGCACCACGATCAGTGGCCGCCCGGCGATGGGATCGTGGCTGACCTACGGTCTTGGTGCCGACACGGAAGACCTGCCGGGCTTCGTGGTGATGACGTCGGTCGGCGGTGGTCAGAACCAGCCGATCGCTTCGCGGCAATGGCACAGCGGTTTTCTGCCGAGTCGCTTTCAGGGCGTGCAATTCCATTCCAAGGGCGATCCGGTCTTGTACGTCAACAATCCGCAGGGAGTGACTCGCGACTTGCAGCGCAGCGTGGTGGATGCCGTGCAGCAGTTGAATCAACTTCGCAACGAAACCGTCGACGATCCAGAAATCGCCACGCGAATCAGCCAATACGAATTGGCGTTTCGGATGCAGGCCAGCGTGCCGGGGCTGATGGATCTGACCGGCGAAACTAAAGCCACGATGGACTTGTACGGGACCCAAGGAGCCGACGGTTCATTTGCGTCGAACTGCCTGCTGGCGCGTCGATTGGTGGAACGAGGCGTGCGGTTCGTTCAGCTCTACCACCGGGGTTGGGATCATCACGGCGGCATCAAGAATGCCAGCTCCGCCACCGCGAGACTTGTCGACCGCGGCGTCGCGGCGTTGATCAAGGACTTGAAGCAACGCGACATGTTAAAGGACACGTTGATCGTGATGGCTGGCGAATTCGGTCGTACGCCGATGGCGCAGGGATCCGGTCGTGATCACCACATCAAGGGCTATTCCATGATGATGTGCGGCGGCGGAATTAAACCGGGCACAACCTACGGAGCCACGGATGAACTCGGATACAACGCAGCCGAGAACATCTTCGAAGTTCACGATCTGCACGCCACGATGCTGCATCTGATGGGCATCGACCACCAAAGGCTGACCGTCAAGTTCCAAGGCCGCGACTTTCGCCTCACCGACGTGCATGGGAATGTGGTTCAAGACATTCTGGCGTGATCGCGAGCGCGATTCAGCGCGGTAGGTCAGGCTGTGCCTGATATTGCGGGGCATCCATCGAAGGGTCGGGCTCTGTGCATTGATGATGATGTCCAACCCTTGTTGCGATAACTGAGCATCGCCCATAGCTTGTCATCGTCTGGAGAAACGGGGTCAAGTTCTCCCAGCCCATATCCAAAGGTCGGATGCCATGAGACTTGCCTTCATCGCCACGATTGCGGGACTCGCGATCTCCGTCCCCTCCGCAATGACTCGCGCTCAACCGACCGACGCTCCCAAGGCCGACCCCGCGAAAGCCGCTTTCTTCGAAAAGATGGTGCGACCGCTGTTGGTCAAACGCTGCGTCGATTGCCACAACGGCGACGAACAAGAGAGTCAACTGAGGCTGGATTCGTTGGCCGGCATGTTGCGAGGCGGTTTGCGTGGGCCGGCGATTGTGCGGGGGAATGCCGAAGCCAGCTTGCTTGTGCGAGCCGTGCGACACGGTGAATTGCTCAAGATGCCCGCCAAACGCAAGTTGCCGCCCGACGAAATCGCCACGCTGGTCAAATGGGTGGCCGACGGTGCCGTTTGGCCGAACTCGGAACCGGTCGAGAACGTGCGACCGCGGGATGACCCGAAGTCCGTACAATTCAGCGATGTGCAGAAGTCGTTCTGGGCGTTCCAAGCACCGCGACAATCGTCGCCGCCACAGGTGAAAGATACCGAGTGGCTGCGTTCGCCGATTGATGCTTTCGTACTGAGTCGCCTCGAAAATGCCGGACTGCCGCCCGCCGCGCGTGCCGACAAACGCACGCTGATCCGACGCGCGACATTCGACCTGATCGGGCTGCCGCCGACGCCGCGAGAATTGGACGAGTTCTTAGCGGACGATTCGCCGGACGCATTCGCCCGGTTGGTGGATCGGCTGCTTGCGTCGCCACATTACGGGCAACGCTGGGGGAGGCACTGGCTGGATGTCGTGCGTTATGCGGACTCGAATGGACTCGACGAAAACCTCGCGTACGCCAACGCCTATCATTACCGGGACTACGTGATCGAAGCCTTCAACGCCAACAAGCGCTTCGACCGCTTCGTGCAAGAACAGCTTGCGGGAGACCGATTGCCGGACGACGGAACCCCAAACAACAACCTGGATCGCATCACCGCCACCGGCCTGCTGTGCATCGGGCCCAAGATGCTGGCGGAAGACGACCCCGTCAAAATGCGGATGGACATCATCGACGAGCAGATCGACACCATCGGCCGCGCGTTCATGGGGCTGACGCTGGGCTGCGCTCGCTGCCACGACCACAAGTTCGACCCCATCCCGACCGACGATTACTACTCGCTGGTCGGCATCTTCCACAGCACGACGACGATGGACACGTTTTCGGTGGTGGCGAAATGGCACGAACGTCCCTTGGCAACGCCGGAATCCGTCGCCGCTCGCGAACGTGTCCTCCAGCGGATCAAAGGTCTCCAGGGGGAAGCCGCCTCCGCTCGTGATGCGGCAGCCGCGACACTGATCGACGAAGCACGACGGCATGTGGGCGACTATCTGTTGGCTGCCGAATCTAATCGCCGCCGCGATATCGCGCTGGCGAAACTGAAGCCGATTGGGCCACAACTCAAGGATGCGAAGGCGCGGGCGGACGTCATCTTCCGAGAAGCCGAGAACTACGATCGCGGAAACGTGACCAAGGATTTCACGTCGTACGGTGCCGGGATCGGCGTTTTGGTCAACGCGGGGAAACTGCCGAACTTCGCCGAATACGATGTGACGGTGCCTGCGGACGGAACGTATCGCCTCGAGGTGCGTTATGCGGCCGAAGCGGCTCGGCCCTGCACGCTGGTCGTCAACGGCATTGTGATTCGCGCGGACATCGCCGACGGTGTGACAGGCAGTTGGCAACCGGATTCACAACGCTGGGAAATCGAGGGCTTTGTCACGCTGAAGGCCGGAAAGAATGTCGTGCGACTCGAACACGCACAGTACTTCCCGCACATCGACAAGTTGCTGTTCGCCAAGAGTTCGGAAGCGGAACTGCCGACAATCGCCCCGCTCGACGCGAAGTACGTGCCGGTGCCGGAATTCGTTCGAGCGTGGCAGACCCACTTGGACAATGCCGCGAAAGAGAAGTCGTCCGTGTTCCAGCAGTTGGTCAAAGCGTCGGCCGTGCCGGACGGAAAGCCCAAGACCAGCGAACTGCGAGCAATCGCTGAGCGTTTTCAAGCGACCGTGAACCCGTCATTGGCCAACGATCCTGCACCCAAGGACTCTCAGGTCAGCCAAACCGATTTCACGGCTCTCGTTCAAAATCCAAACGGACCGTTCAAGTTTCAGGACACAGTCGCTCAACGGTTTCCAAAGCCGGTGACCGAGCGACTGGCCGAATTGAAAAAGCGTGAGCAGGAAGCGACCAAGTCCATGCCGTCGATGCCGATGGTGATGGCCGTGGAAGACGGCACGGTGAAAGACGTGCGAGTGCATCATCGCGGCAGCCATCTCACGCAGGGCTCGATCGTGCCGCGACGTTTTTTGCAGATCATGGCGGGAACTCAGCAGCCGCCGATTCCCAACACCCGCAGCGGTCGCCGCGATTTGGCCGACTGGCTGACATCGGACTCGCATCCGCTGACGGCTCGTGTGTTCGTCAACCGTGTGTGGCACTGGCACTTCGGCCAGGGTCTGGTTCGATCCAACGACAACTTCGGTCGTTTGGGAGAGCGGCCGACGCATCCGGAACTGTTGGATTGGCTGGCGGTCCGGTTTGTTCAATCCGGTTGGGACATCAAGGACTTGCATCGACTGATCCTGCTTTCATCGACATGGCAGATGAGCACGCAATTCAGCGAGCACGCCGCCGCAAAGGATCCGGAGAATCGATTGTGCTGGCGGATGAATCGCCGCCGCCTGGAAGCGGAAGCCATGCGGGATTCGATTCATGTCGTGGCGCAGCAATTGGATCAACATATGGGTGGCACGATGTTGCCGACCGCAAATCGCAAGTACGTCACCAGTACGGCGAATGTCGACCCCGTGGCGTATGTCACCAACCGCCGTTCCGTGTACATGCCCGTGGTGCGGAGTGCGCTGTACGACGTGTTCCAGGCCTTCGACTTTGCGGACCCCAGTGTCATCAACGGACAGCGGCAAGTCACCACAGTCGCTCCGCAAGCGTTGTTCATGATGAACAGCGAAGTGGTGTCTCGGCTAACGCGGATCATGGCCTCAACCCTGCTCGCGGTTCAGGGTTTGAGCGACAAGTCCCGTGTGGTGGAAATCTATCGCCGCGCCTATTCTCGACAGCCAACGACGACGGAAGTCGATCGAGCAATCGGATTCGTCCAGGTCTACGAACAGCGCTGGGCGGCGGCTCGCCCGGACGAGGCCCAGGACGCCAAGACTCGGGCATGGCAGGGTTTGTGTCGGATCATTCTCGCGGGGAATGAGTTTGTCTATTTGGAATAGGTCGCATGAACATTCATCATCGCCACGTCACTTTGCCGCGCCGGACATTCTTAAGGGGAGCCGGTATCACGCTGGCGCTGCCCTTGCTTGACGCCATGAGCGTCCACGCCGATTCGGTGACAACGGCTGGATCGATCTCGGCAAAGGAAACGCCACGTCGCGCGGTGTTTTGCTTCTTCGGTCTGGGCATCAACGGCCGAGACTTCACGCCAGCCGACATCGGTCCAGATTACAAGCTGACGCCCATTCTGAAGCCGCTCGAAGCTCTGCGAAACGACTTCACGGTCATTTCGGGCTTGAAGCTGACGCATTCCGGCGGGCACGTCGGCGAT
>JAQBZS010000110.1 GCA_027622115.1 Planctomycetota bacterium
GCCGCGAAAGGCCGAACGGCAGCGGACGGCGGTGGTCCACCAGTCTCCGCCGCGGATGACGCGACGGGATTTCGTCGACATTCGGCTTGCTGGTCCGGTTGGATCGCTGCGCCTCGGCGTCTGATAGAAGTTCGGGTCGTAAAAGTCCTGGCACCATGGTCCGCGAGTGAAAACATCGCCTGGAAAGCCGAGTTGCCCAATCAGCTCATACGCATTCACGGCACTTGGAAGGCAAAACCAGCCGCAGCGATGAAGGACATCACCGTCCCGTTTCCGACTCCGCTGGTGGAACCCGATCGGCAACCTCTACAACAAAGCCGGTCTCCCCGCGATTACTTTTCGGACGGACGAGTGAGCGTAGGCCGGAACAAGTTCCGCGCAGTTCCGGCAGAAGTCGGTAGTGGGATTCGCCAGAATTCCATTGGATAACCGCCGGCATGGAATTCTGGCGAATTCCACTACCGTAAAATCACATCGGGACGGAACACTAGCTGCCGCGCGGAAACCGACATTGCCGGTGCGGCCCCGATCGTTGATCTCTATCAACGCGTCGGACCGCATTTCGCGTGCAAAGCGCGATTGCCGGCGGAGACCGCGATCCAGTTTGAAGGGTATATGGCGTTGCTCATGGGACAGCGAGTTGTCACGGCCGGTCACAGTCTTTTCGACGAACGCGATGTCTCGCGATCACTGCCGATTCGGGAATCGCTGCAAGTTGTCGGCTCGCCGAATTGGAATTGGTGAAAATTCGTGTGGCGACCTCGACTCGACCGATGCCTTGCGATGGATCGGAATTCGCGAATTCGTCGGTTCGTTCCACCCAAAACGGACTCCAGCAGTGGGCCGAAATCAGCAATCCAAGAGATATCGCCAACGCTTTCGATTCGTAGCCATGTGACAGCATGATGACGAAGAACGACACGCACGACATAGCGGACAACAACAGAAACGCTTCTGGGACATGCCGAGCGCGCAGCGCGGCCTTCGCGGCCAGAACCGTCATGCTCATGTAGGCCAGCATCGCGCCGAGACCCCACTGCAATGTGATTTGCGCATAGCAATTGTGCGTTTCCAGCGCCTGGTTTGCCCCTCGAATGGCAGGGAATCCCCTGGTAAGTCCCCAGGAATGTGCGAAATTCCCGTGGCCAATACCGAACACCACGGTTTCCGGAAGCGTTTCCACGAATTTCCTTAATGCTAGCTGGCGAGACTCGCGATTGTTGCCGTATTGATCCCGCGCCGTCAGGTGCGCCCGGTCATAGAACCCAGGGTATACGATTGAAACTGCCATAAGCGCTACCCCGATTATTGCGCACACAGAAATTAAGCTTCGGCCAGCGAGTTTCCACAAGAGAATGACGCTCACGACGGCGGCGATGGCACCGGAACGAGAAATTGGCACAATGACGGCGACACTCGACAGAATCGCCATGATCAGGCTCAGTGATTGCTTCCATCGAAGCCGGGTCGTCAACAACACGGCCAGCGATGCGACAAGACCGTTGACCCCGATAAACGATAACGTGTTGACGTGATTTGCGAGCACATCTTCGATTCCATTCGCTGTTTGATCGCGGAGACTCTCGCCATCTATGTTTCCCGCTTCGGCGAGCACCGATCCGGCCGAAAAGCCAAGATTGACCCCCAGGAAGACACCAATACACATGAACGACCACGCCGCCACGGAAACGGCGCGAGGCGATCTCGTGAGTGTTGCAATACTGATCACGCCGCCGAGACTATAAGCGATCCTGCGGTGTTCATCGAGATTCGCATGGGGATGGGCCAGTTCCATGGCGGTCGCCAGGATCAAGAATGCAATCCCGAACAGGACCGGCGTGCTGAAGCACACGTAAAGAAACTCATGGATGCGAAATACAAGGCAATACACGCCCACAATCGCGAATAACAGGAACACCGGGCGAAAGCCCGTAAGAAGTGGCACTGAATACTCGAACGGAACTGCGATAATCAACAGCGCAAGCAGTGCCAACTCAAAGCCAGACGGATCAGCAGTAACGATCTGAGGCAGTTCTTGCCCACGTATCGAATGAACATACTCGCTGGGCGCGGCATGTCTCATAGGCTCCAGTATCGACATAGTTCGCGACTTATTATTCCAGCCCGTCAAAACTCATTCAGTAGAAATCTGATATGAGTGAATCGCTGCCTCATGAATAATCCACAGTCAAGGCATACCGTCGACTTGGCAGTTGCGGAAAAAAGATGTCCGGTTTGCGAGGCAATCGGGGAGTTGCTGCACGTTTGCGTCACTTCAAACGCTTGAAGCACGGAACATCTTGAGATGACTCCATCTTCCAGAGCGTGAAGGATGCTCGACTAGTCAGATCCGTCCAGATTCCCGATGACGTGAATGGTCGGGCAGGATATGGCGATGACAACAGTTATCCGGCAAGTCGCTTCGGTTGGCGGCACGATTCGATTGGGGTGCGCAAGGAAACTTTCGAGCCACCGCCGAAATTCGTTGTCGCGAATCACGTTGACCGCGGTGTCGGATTCACTGCTGTCGGCATCCGCAGGCAGAAAGACTTCGTCCAGTCCATCTGGTTCCGGATTCGCTGGATCGTAGGCGTCGGTCTGTTCGTCCCGAATCGGAACCTGTGAACCGTGGCCGCTGAACAATACCACGACCTGGTCACCCGCAGCAGCCTGTTCGATCAACCGTTCAACTGCCTGCGCAATTGACGAGTCGCGGATGTGTCGGGATTCACGCAGGGTTCATTCTAGGCTTGGGATCCCGTTTCGCAATCTGAAGTGACCACCTTAATTGGTTCCCGAGACGAGCCCAAATGCAGCGCATTCCCCAAACAGTGTGGGCGAAGTTGCTGCCCTGCGACCTTGAGGAACTCGTTGGCGTCGTGCCCGACGCAGTCTTGACTCAATTCTCGTCTTAAGAATTCTGGCTCCCGCGATCGAATTCCTCGAAGACAGCGCGAGCCAGTAGTGGCAGCGCGACGGTCGCGTCGGCATGGACTTCGGCGAAGCGTCCTCCTTCCGCAGGCGGCACGAATTTGCCCCAACTGACGCCTTCGGAATACGTGCATCCCGATAGTCCGCCCCAATGCACGGGCTCCGGACAGATGCGAACGCCATAACGAAATCGTGGAGCGTCCAGTTTCACACCGACTCGTCCGTTCGTGATGTCGTAGTACGGAGCGACTTGCTGAGCCCAATTCCGCGGCACTCCACCGCCAATGGTGAAGATGCCCAGCGAAGTTGTCGCCTGCTCGGACTCGACTCCGCCGACCGCTTCAGACTCAGTTTTCGACTCACCGCCCTTGGAACGGCTCGCGCCAATACGGCGGGCATAGCTCTGTAAATCCAGAAACGGATTGAACGACGGAACCGCATCAAAGACTTCATTCGCGGACATCGACTCTCGCTGGGATGCATCGACTTTCGCCAAGGCTTGCGACATGGCCCACGTCGACACATCCAGCCCGATTTCGCTATCGGTAAACGCGGGGATGAAGACGGGAACGTCTCGGTCGAACGCGCTGCGCAAGATGCCCGGACCCTCGTTCCTTTCGCTCAACCGCTTGCCCAAAGCCCGACACAACAGGCTGGATGACCATACGCCGCCGGGCGGGGCATCATCGTTCAAGACCGAACGCACGAGTCGTTCCACATCATTGAGATTGGACTCCATCTCCAACGTGTCATAGATGCGGTTGTAGCCCTGATCGAACAGTTCTTCGTCCGATTTGGACGAGTCATAGCGATAGTGCGTCAGGCCGATCGATTCCGTGAGGCCGTGGGCGATCAACGCACCGGTCGCGACGACCGTCTGCACGATGCCTCGATCGATCAAGTCGCAAATGATGCGGCCCTGTTTCGCCACCGTCATGGCTCCGCTCAACGTCAGCACGACATGGCACTCGGGATTGCGAGCCATATCCAGCAGCACGTCGAAGGCTCGCCCGAGTTCTCGGCCGGAGAATGCGGTCTTGGACATCGCCCGCAGCAAATCGGCGAACGATGTCACATTGCCAAGAGACAGGCTCTCCAGCGGTTCCAGGCCGTCGGATCGACCGTCATGGAGAGAGCGATGCATGGCCGTGCTCCGACAATTCAGGCTTCGCGAGTTGTCCGAGTGCGAACGGTTCATCGTCCACTTCGAAGCGACCGACTTCGCGGACGGCCACTTTGCCCAAGTCGACTCGTTCACGAATGCAGCGCAGGACGTCGTGCGGGGATGTTTCGCCGCACGTGAAGATGTCGAGCGCGATCAGGCCCAAGTCAGCGTAAGAATGGGCCGAGCAGTGGCTTTCATCCAGCAGAATTGCGGCCGTGAATCCCGGTGGAGAATTGTGGCCAAAGTGATAACGAACTTGCGACAGCACCGTGGCGCCCGCTTTGCGAGCACCCTCCGCCATTGCTTCCAACACGAGTCCATCGTTCAAACAAACGTCCCGCGGGACCTCGCGACAGTCGACCAGAAGATGTGTTCCCTTGTGCAAAGCATGAGCCCTCCAGGTAAGGCGTAATTCGCGGTGGGGATTGGAACGGCGGGCGCGCATTGATGGCGGTCCCGCCTACGAAAATCATTAAGGCGGCGGAAAGTATCGATCCCTCGTCCAGAATGAAAGCACGATCATCGGCATTCGGGATCGAAAGTCGAATCGCCAAATGCCAAGTGGCAGAAAAACCGGCAACTCCAGGCGAATCCGATCATTCTTCGTCGTTCGGAATCCCATCGGGCGAGCGGTTTTTGCAATTTCGTGCGGAATGCGTTTTTCGGATCAACAATTCATTTCCGTCCACGGTTGCCAAGCGAAACCTCGATGATGCGTTGCATTTCGTCCAGCACACCATCCGGCGTGAGATTCGACGTATTGATGATATGGGCATCTTCGGCGGGCTTGAGCGGGGCGATCTCGCGGCCTTCGTCGCGAGCGTCGCGGGCTTGAATCTCTTGCAGCAATTCGACCAAGGCGACATCGGTTCCCTGACGTTTCAAATCCAATTGTCGTCGACGGGCTCGTTCTTCCGGATCCGCCACGACGAAGAATTTGACGTTGGCGTTGGGGAAGACGACGGTGCCTTGATCGCGGCCTTCGGTGACGATGTCGATGTTTTTGGCGGCCTGCCGCTGCAATTCCACCATGGACTCTCGAACGGCGGGATTCGACGCCACGAACGAGGACGCCTTCGTTGCTTCGGGTGTGCGAATGGCCGTCGAAACATCCTCGCCGTCCAACCGCACTTGATCGCCTTCGAAGCGGATTGCAGCCGACCGCGCCACGCGGCCGACGGCGACTTGATCGTCGAGAGAGATGTCTTCGCGAAGGCACTTGAGAGCAACAGCGCGATACATCGCGCCCGTGTCCAAGAAACGCACATTCAATCGAGCCGCCAACCCGCGCGCAGCCGTGCTCTTGCCGGATCCGGCCGGACCGTCAATGGTCACAATCATCGTGTCGTTGGTCGCTTTCAGCATTTGGTGTTGGAGGGCAAGGGGTCGCGTGGCTCGGGAGTCCCGATGGAAGTTCGAATGGAAGCGGACGGGGCGGTGATCGGCAGCCCCCACAGCGTCGACCAAACTCTTGCACAACAAACACAAGTCAAGCAAGACCAGTGGACACGGCGGCTCAAGCGAAATCCCGCGACTTCAAACTCGAAGTCCAACAACATTACGCCACTGACGCCAGCCGCCTCTTTGCATAGTTTGTCAAGAATCTTCGCCCGGGCCGACGAGACCGTACGATCGATCGCTACGCATAGACGGCAAACTTCCGATTCTCCCTGCATTTCGGAATGATTTTAGGCTCACGCCGATGACTGAAGAGCGACATCCATGCTCCCGCGATTGAGACCGCGAGCATTGGTACTATGGTGGACAGCGTGCCGAATTGGCGGGTGCCGTGAAGGACGCGTCTCTGTCGTAAATCAAGGTCGTTGAAAAAGCGTTGAACCGAAGGTTGAGACTCGAATGGCTGAATCCGAAACCGAATCCGCGGATCATTCACCGTATGTCACTGCGATTCGCTTTGTTGCTCCGCTGCTGATCATTGCGGTCGGCATCGGCACACTGAGCGTGTTTGGTCAACGCGAAACGCCTCCACGAAATACCGGCTCGGGAGATGACGCCGTGATCGTCGAGACCGCAAGGGTCGAGGCGTTCGATGGCACATTCGACTTGCGGCTCGACGGCGAAGCAGTGTCCTACGCATTGATTCAAGTCGGTGCCGAGGTTGCGGGTCGAGTCTCGGACAAGCCGGACCGGATTCGCGGCGGTAAGGTGATCGGTCAGGGAGAACTGCTGTTTCAGCTTGATGATGCCGAATACAAGCTGGTGGTCGAACGCTTGACGGTCGATCTTCGCAAGGCCGGAGAAGACATTATTGCGGCGGATATCGACCTGGCGAATGTCCGAGCGTTGCAGCGACTTTCCGAAGAACAGTGGGCGCTGGAAAAGACGCGGCTGGCGCGTGCCGAGCGACTGATCGGCCAAAACGCCGCGAACAACGCCGACGTGGATGCGGCTCGTCGCGAGGAGTTGGCGGCGAGGAATTCGCTGCAATCGCTCAGAAACCAGGACCGAGCGTTGGAGCAGAAAAAAAAGACACTTCAGACGCAACGAGATCTCGTGGACACTCAACTCCGTGAAGCGGAATTGAATCTCAGACGGACCAGCGTCAAAGCTCCCGTCACCGGCAGCGTCGTCGGTGACACCAAACAAGTCGGCGACTATGTGCGAGCGGGCGACCGCATGCTGGTGCTTAGCGATTCCAGTCGCATGGAAGTGAAATGCAACCTGCGCATTGACGAGTTGGTGTGGGTCTGGCGACAAGCAGGCCAAGGGAAATTCCCCGAAGCGACGAAATCGGAATCAAGTCCGCAGAGTGCCCAGGAGCGGTTGAAAGCACTGGCGGCGCGGATCGAAATGCCAAAGACGCCCGTGCAAGTGCTGGCCGATTTTGAAGGTCACGAGATTCGTTGGGACGGTGTTTTGTCGCGATACGAGGGCACGGGGCTCGATCCGGAAACTCGGACCGCGCCGGTTCGCATCTTGGTGGATCGACCCACCGAATCCCGCATGACCGACAGCCGAGGGATTCCGCCGAGCATGCCACCTCCCGCGTTAACCAGCGGGATGTTTGTGCGAGTTCGAATTCCGATTCGGTCACCCAACCCGCTCTTGCAATTGCCGGCCAAGGCACTTCGGCCGGGCGGCCAGGTGTGGGTTGTCGACGACGCCAAATTGCGAATCGTGGAGGTGGACGTTGCTCGTGAATTGAATGACTTCGTCTTGTTGCGATTGGAATCCACGACATTGAAGGCTGGCGACAGGGTCATCACATCGCCGCTGGCAACGGTTCACGACGGCATGCACGTGCAGTCGGCGAAACCAAACGATTGATGCACAATGCACACGCCTTTTCGGCGATCGGGCCGGCACTAGCCCAATGGCCCCAGAGTTGTGCAATGTAGAACAATTGTCCCAATTGTTTCTCCCGAGCAGGACATCGCCGGCAGGTCGTTTGCCCAATCACGGCTCGATGGGACCAATGGGCTTCGTGAAATCGTCCTGCGTTTTCGGGACGGCCACGCGGACGTATTCGAATTCGGCCAGCACCTGCGGATTGTTTTGGTCTAGGCCGCCCGCGCTGCACGATAGACCGATCTGCAACGTCTCGTGCATGTCCTCGCGCTTGTGCTCGGTTGTCGGCCTGGTCAGTTGAAGTGCGAGCAGGAGTGGAGTGAATTTGGTTTCCTCCTTGCCGCGCCAAAACGCGTAGAAGTTGTTCCCAAAACGGCAGAGTCGAAGTTCGCCTTCGTTGACGCTCGTCAGATGTTGCTCCCATTTAGACTTCGAGTCTCTTGTCGATTCGGATTTGACGGCCAACTCTTCTCCAACGCCGACTCGGCCCAATTGCACGACGATCCAGTTCTCGTTGTCCAAACGTGACCGCGAGTCGCGTGCGATCAGGCCGGCCAATTGGAGTTGGTCGTCCGGAGTCTCGTCCGGTCGGTCACGGTGCCGCACAGTGACATAGGTCGACAGGATGAAGTTTCCCTTCCACTCTCGAAAAATCATCGCGCCGGTTCCATTGCCGTACCATGCAGCCTGTGCCGGTAACACGGTTAAATGGCCCGCGCGAGATTTATTGATGTCGAAGCGCTCGATGAGCCGGCGGGGGGCTTTGAATGTCCCCGGCGGCGCTCGTTCCACAACGGTCCAACCGTCGGCGATGGAAGCGGAATTGAACTCGTCACCAGTCGTCTCAAGGCCGGACGGAAAGCGAATCGGGTCCGGTTTCGGGTCCGGTGGATACAGAGCGATTACAACGATTGCCAGAAGACCGAGTAAACCAGCGCCGGCGATCCACAGCGGGCGAAGTGAGCGTCTCTTGGCTTTCTGATCGTCATCAGCAATCGACTCGGTCGGAGCGGGCGATTCTCCGTAGGACTTTGTTGCGGACATGGCCAGCGAAATTTGTGAATCGCCGGTGGATGCGACCGCACTTTCATGATGGCTCGCACGATCGATGACCGGAACATCACCGAACGGCTTGCTGAGTGCGTCCGCCACATCCGACATCGTTTGAAAGCGGTCTTCCGGTTTCTTGGCGACCATGCGTTCGAAGAGTGGCTGAAATCCGACGGGCACGCCGACGCCCTGCTTGGCGAAATCCGGGATCGGGTGTTCGCGATGGGCGACGAGCTTCTCGTATGCAGTTGCGCCGGAATAGACGCCGCGACCGGTGAGCAAGAAAAACAGCGTGCAACCCAAGCTGTAAACGTCGGCTCGTTCGTCGGCGGTCTTGGTATTCAGAGCCTGCTCGGGAGACATGTAGTCCACCGTGCCCATGATCATGGATTCCGTCGTCAGTTCGGTGCTGGCGGGTCCGGCGGATTGGTCGTCGAATCGGGCCAGACCCATGTCGAGAATCTTGACGGTGCCGTTCGGATCAAGCAGCAGATTGGATGGCTTGATGTCGCGATGGATGACGCCTTGTTGATGGGCGTATTCCAAGCCTCGCGACGCTTGGATCGTGATGTTGACGGCGTCCGCGAACGCGAGCGGACCACTGCGGCGAACGACTTGAGCCAGGTCTTCGCCTTCCACGAATTCCGTGATCAGATAATGCACCGAGTCGAATTCGCCGGCGTCGTGCGCGGTGACGATGTTGGGGTGCGACAGCCGTGCCGCCGTTTCCGCTTCGCGTTGAAACCGCTTAAGCCGCAGCGGATCGTTGGCCACGATCGGATGCAGGACCTTCAGAGCCACGGTGCGTTTCATTCGCCGATGCACGGCCCGATACACCACGCCCATCCCGCCGGCACCGATGCGGTCGACCACGGTGTAATCGCCCAGAGCGAGCGGCTCGTTCGCACCCGTTCTCAGCACTTCCGATTGATAGAGCGTAATTCGTCCGGCTGCGACCAATTCGTCCGCCAGCGAACCACAATCCGTCGCGGAAGCCGCGTCTCCATCGACGGCGTCAGCAGCATCGACGGCGTCGCCGCCATCGAGCAGCCCCGAACGCCGCAGCCGATCGACGAAGTCGTCGACTGAAACGTCGTGCGCCACGACCGTTCCCGAGTTCAACGTCGGCGACGAGAAACCCTTCAACTCGGTCTTGGTTTCATCCATTGCGAACAACGGCAGCAGCGTGGCGTGATCGATTTCGGCGAGCCATGCGGCGTAGTCTTCCGAAGCGGGCGTGTCGCCTTGTGCGCGGCGACAGTCGATCTCCAACGCGATCAATTCCTGCAGCACAACTTTCCGATCGGCATCGACAACGTCGCCAATCAGCGATGCGATGGTGGGTCGCTGCTCGGGCCGACCCGATCGCCAGCCGGCTTCGAGTTCGTTGCACAGCCGGTTGATCAGCAATTGTTGATTCCGCGTCACGGAGTTCCGAGTCATTGGTCCGCGTCCTCGCTCCACAGGGTCGAGATCAGCTTGAGTTTGCGTTCCACCGTACGCCGGACGCATCCCAGTCGTTCGGCGATTTCGGGCGTGGACTCGCCATCCATGCGCCACAAGGTTACTTGCCGCAAGTCCGCATCGCCCGTGGCGTCCAACAAGGCGAGCAGCCGATCCAGTTGCTCGGCGACCTGCACCACGAAGTCCGGCGTTGGTGTGGTGCCGATGAGTTCGCCAATATCGACACCCGCGTTCCGCGCGCGGTGTGGCCGGTCGCTGGAGCCGTCGCGAGATACGTCGCGAGGCACATCGCCCTCGCCGCCGCGTTTCAGGCGATTGCCTCGCCGAAGTTGTTTCTTGGACTTGTTGGACGTGATCGCCACCAGCAGCGGCCAGAGATTGTGGCGATCGGAGAGTTGCGTGAATCGACCGGCCTTGGCCCCTTGGCAAAAGCTATGAAACGCGCTGATCGCGACATCTTCTTCGTCCGCCGCGGCGCGAGCCGACGAGCCCAGCCGCCGCCGAGCGACCTGCATCATTTGCTGAAAGTACGACGCCCACAGGCCCTCGGCGGCACTTTCACCGCCGTCCCGCAGTTCGTCGATCCAGCGTGTAATGGACGCTTCGATGTTCATGAGACATTCTTAAAAAATCGTGTCGCAATCTCGGATGAACGGGTAGCTGCTGGCTGAAAACGGAGTTCGTAACGCCAACCAGCAACTTTCCGAGGTGCAAAATGCTCAACCGTCGCAACTGGCTCAATAATCTGTTCACGTCAAACTCCCTGACTCGTCGACGTCAAAATGGACACATCGCATGTGCCGGCATGGAGACGCTCGAACCGCGGCAACTGCTTTCGGCCATCACGATCACCTCGAACGTTTCGGGCAGCGACATCACGGTCGACGGCCAGCAGTATACGACTCCCTTCGTAATTGATCGCGACCCTGGAGCAACGATTCAACTCGGACCGCTGGCTGAGTACCAGCAAGTCGGCGGCGAACACTTCGAGTTCGCGGGTTGGTCCAATGGCGGTCCAACCATGCAAGCGATCAGGGTCGGCGATGACGACCTGACCCTGACGGCCGAATTCGACGAGCACAATGAAGACGACCACGCTCGCGAAATGGAAGCGGCGTTCGATCTGGTTCGGCATGAAGACGCGACGAGTGTCGTTGTGCAGGACGGGGCGTGGTCCGATCCCGCGACGTGGCTCGACGGCGAAGTCCCGGCTGACGGAGCGAAAGTCCTGATCACCGAAGACCGCGAGGTCGTTTACGACGTCGTCAGCGACGTCCGCATCGACACGCTTCGTGTCGACGGCACGCTGCGATTCGCAACCGATGTCGACACGAAGCTGGTTGTCGACACGCTGGTCAGCTCGCCCGGTTCGGTGTTCCAGATTGGCACGACAGAGAATCCTGTCGAGGCCGACGTGACGGCCCGCATCATGTTCGTCGGACAGGCTCCGATCGATGTGGCAGACGATCTGCAGCAGCTCGGGCTCGGAGCGAATCTGTACGGCGACACGATCATCCACGGGACGAAGAAGCTGCACACGCTGGCGATCGAGCGCGACGCGTACGCCGGTGACAGCGAACTGGTGCTGCGAGCGGTGCCGGAAGGTTGGCGAGTCGGGGATCAGATCGTGCTCGGCGGAACTTACTACGACGAGAACGGTTCGGACGATGACAACACGCGGTTTCATGACGAAGAGCTGACGATTACCGAGATCGACGGCAATCGTATTCGCTTCACGAATAACGACGTCACCCACGGAGACAACACGCGGCTGCGGTTCGATCACACGCGGCGCGAAGGCTTCGACGAGTACGACCTGAAATTGTTCGTGGCCAACACGACTCGAAACGTCAGCTTCGAAAGCGAACAGGGCGAGGACACACCGATCGAGCAGCGCGGCTACGTGACGGTCCACCACGACGGCGAAGCGGAAATTCACAACGCCGGTTTTTATCAGCTCGGTCGCACCGACAAGCGCGTACTGGTTGACGACGTCGGCACAAATCGCGATGGCTCGCCGGGTCGCGGAACGAACGTACGCGGCCGGCATCCCCTGGAACTGCGGGCCAAGGATCTGACCACTCTGGCCTGGGATAACAACCCCGAGGACGCTCACGATACAGAACACGAAGGCGAGCACGGGCTCGACGACGGACACGACCACGCGCACGTGCATCCGTCGATCGACGTGGCGATGTCGGAAGTCATGGGCAACGCGGTCGTCGGCAGTCACAGCTTTGGCATCA
Source organism: Planctomycetota bacterium (assembly GCA_027622115.1). GTDB lineage: Bacteria > Planctomycetota > Planctomycetia > Planctomycetales > Planctomycetaceae > JAQBZS01. The sequence goes on from JAQBZS010000110.1 coordinate 12,166, forward strand.
ACCAGCACGGCGGAG
>JAQBZS010000111.1 GCA_027622115.1 Planctomycetota bacterium
GCGGGCAACAGATCGCCTTGCTGGCGGCATCCGAAGACGGCACTCGGCTTGCCACGTCCGGGACCGCCAACGGTCGACCGACCGTGTTGGTCCGGGATGCCGAAACCGGTGTGTTGTTGCAGACACTCTTTGGTCATGCCGATCGCATCACGGTGATGGAGTTCAGCAAGGACGGATCGAAACTCGTCACCGGTTCGGTCGATGCCACGGTTCGAGTGTGGGACTTGGCGGATTCCAAGTACCCGGAGTTGACGCGGTATCTTGGCCATGAGGCAGCCGTCACCGCCGTGGCGTTCAACGCCGATGCCACGCAAGTCCTCAGCGGAGCCGCCAACAACACGCTCAAATTGTGGAGCGTGGCGGACGGTGCCGACATCCGCAACATGGCGGGACATACGGCAGCGATCGTGGGTTGTTCGATCTCAGCGAACGGTGCAGTCTTGGCATCCACCGGCGACAAGACGCTCCGCATTTGGAATGCCGCCAACGGACAGGCCACCGCGACGGTGAACTTGTCCGCCAACGCCACGTCGTTTGCAGTCAGTCCCGACCGGGCCGTGATCGTAGTCGGCACCGCCGATAACGGGCTGCAGACCCATAACGCCGCCAACGGTCAACCGGCGTTGAAACTGGCCGGACACCAATCGCTCGTGCGATCGATCGATTTCAGCGCGGATGGAAAACGCATCGCCAGTCGTTCGGTCGACGGCGAAGTCCGATTGTGGGACGCCACTGGCCGCCTCCGCGAAGCCCACGTGGTCGGCACGCCTCCCGCCGATCCGAAGTTGGCCACCGTCCCGCACATCGCATTCTCGGCGAATCCCGATCGACTGGTTGTCTCCGGGCCGTCGCCCATGCTGGGGTCGCTTGACGCGTCGCTGCAATTCCTGGTGGCTCCGGCGGCCGTTCCGCTGACGGACGTTGTCTTCGTGCCCGACGGCAAGTCCTTCGTGACGACCAGTTCGGACAACAGCGTCCGCCTGTGGAAGCTCGAAGACGGCACCGAAATCCGTGCTTTTGCCGGACATACGGCCGCGGCCTCGTCCGTGGTGGTGACTCCGGACGGTTCAAAAGTGATCACAGGCTCGGTCGACAAATCCGTTCGAGTCTGGAATCTCGCGGATGCGGCAGTGGTCGCCACGATCCCGCAACCCCAAGCAGTGCGGAGCCTCGGCTTGACTGCGGACGGTGCTCGCCTGGCGGTGACAGGTGATGCGGGCATGGTGCGAGTTTGGGACCTAGCGACGGAAAAACTGCTGCAGCGATTCAACGGTCACACAGGCGTGGTTTCCGGGGTCACGTTCGACAAGGACGGCAAGACGTTCGTCACCGGCGGAGCCGACAAGACCGCTCGTGTGTGGGGCCTGTCCGCGGAACGAGTGCTCGTCACCGGCACGGGCAAAGTGGTCCGTGCTCGATTTGTCGGCGACGGATCGCGGTTCGTCTCGATCGACGAGGCCCTCGGAGCCAAGTTATGGACGCTGTCGGGGTCAGTAGTGGCAACCCTCAAAGCCGGCGCGATGCCCTTGAGTGATCTCGCCGTGTTGGCGGACGGGAGCATGATTGCCGGTGGCGGTCTCGACAAGTCCGTCTCTGTGTGGGATGTCGCCGCCGCCGTGAAACCGCCTGCCGCAAACGCAGCGGTTCCCGTGATCGAAGCCACCAAGCTGCTGGAAGCTCCCGCCGCGATCACCCGACTCGCCATCACCGACGATCAGAAGTCCGTCATGGTGGGTGGTGTCGATCAGCACGTTCGCGTCTACGAAATCGACGGTGGGCGATTGCGAGACGATTTGCTGACTACGACGCCCATCACCGTGATGACCACGATTTCCGGTTCACGACGCATCGTGACGGTCGTCGCCGAAAACAAAGCCGCCGTCTACGAACGATCGCTGCTCAGCCTGCTCGACGGTCACGACGGCCGCGTTTCGGGATTGGCGTATGCACCGGACGGCACCAGCCTCGTGTCCAGCGGCGACGACGGCACGATTCGCGTGTGGAATCGCGCAACCGGCGAGTTGGCGCAAACTGTGTCGGTCGTGAAACCACCCGCCAAACCGGCCGCGAAGCCCGCTGTCGCTCCGGACCCGAACGTCCTCGCGGCCAACGGCGTGACCAGCCTGTCGGTGACTCGCGACGGCAAGCAGTTAATCGTCGGTACCAGCGACCGACGAGTGCTCGCGTTCGACATGGCCGCCCTCGTTGCCAAGCCCGCAGCGAACGCCCCGCCGCTCGCACCGATCATGTCTCTCGCGCATCCGCAACCCGTGTTGGCGGCTCGCGTGAATGCCGATGGAAGCCGCCTGGCAAGCGTCACGAATGACCGCGTCATCCGAGTCTTTGATGTGGCGAGCGGCCGGGAATTGGAACGATTCACCGGACCGGCGAACCCGTTGCTCGATCTGGAGTTTGCTCCCGATCATCGCTCGCTGGTCTTGGCGGGTGCCGACAATTCCGTCCGCGTTTGGCGGTTGTCGGCCCTGCAACTTGTGGAAGCCCATCCGAAACTTGCAACGTCCGCGTCGTTTATCGGAGACACCGATCAGTTCACGACAACCGGTCACGACGGCATCGTTCGCATGTGGAAGCTCGACGGAATCGCCGTCGCGGCAGCCGCCAAGGTCGCAGCAGCCGCTCCGGGCGAAGCGCCCAAAGTTGTACCCGTGCCGACGGTGCTCGCGATGGCGAAGGAATTCAAGGGCTCGACCGGTCCCCTGGCCGCTGCCGTGATCACCGCCGATCGCCAAGTCGTCATTGCAGCGGGAGCCGATAAGAAACTCTACGCCTGGAATCTGGCCACCGGCGAATTGGTGTCAACCATCGAGTTGCCGGTCGCGGTTACGGGACTGTCCGTGTCCGGTGCCGAGTCCACACGATTGGCGGTGGCACTCGCGGATCGCCGCGTGCAGATCTATTCAATCGCCGACGGTCCACCGACAGCGGCCGGCCCCATCCTCGAAGAGATCATGGTTCCGCTGCCCAAGCCTGCCGTAGATGCAGATGCAGATGCAGATGCAGATGCGGACGCCGCCAAGCGCCCGTTCGCGATCGCATTGTCACCGGACGGCAAACGAGTGCTGTCGACCGTCACGAATACCGGCCGCGTGAATCTGCTGTCGCTGACGCGGTTGCTGTCCACGCACAAGGGAGCCGTAAACGGATTGGCCTTCACTCCCAACGGATTGCAACTCGTGACCGGCGGCGAAGACCGAACGATCCAGCTCACCAAGTTTGAAGACGGCCAATTACAACGCACGATCCAAGGACACGCCGCTGCCGTGAACAGCATCGCGGTGACGGCGGACGGCAAGACCATCGTCTCCAGTTCCGCCGACAAGACCGTGCAATTGTGGCCCATCGAAATCCCGAAACCACCGGTTGCAGCAAACGCAGCGGCGACTGCAGCCGCCAAACCCAAGCCCGACCAACCCACTGCCGTTTACCAACATTCGATCAACGTGAGATCCGCTTGGCCGTCGGTCAACGGACAACGGATCGCCACGGCAGCCGAAGACGGAGTCGTGCGAGTGTGGGATGTGGCGACGTCCCGCGAGTTGGAGCGATTCGAGAAACACGCCGGCCCCGCAACGGATGTGGCGTTCGCGCCCGACAACAATTCGCTTGTTTCAGCCGGTGCCGACACGGAAGCCCACGTGTGGAGAATCTCCGCCACACGCATCACGTTGCCGCACGAGACGATCGCCACCGCACCGAAACCCGCCGCCAAACCCGCCCCGAAACCGGCTGCCAAGGTCGATCCCGCAGCGAAACAAGCACCGCTCAAGCCCGGACCGCAACCCGTGGTCGGAGTGGCTTTCGTCACAAACGGCGCACAATTCCTCACGGCCGGCCAAGACGGCTTGGTCCGCTTGTGGGACGCAAACTTCAATCCCGTTCGAGTCTTCGGCCTGCCACGTCCGGCAGCACCCAAACCCGCCGCGGCGAATGCCGCCGCCAACGCGGCTCCCGAACCCACGGGACCGCTATCCGCCGGCAAGCTAGTCGCGCTGGATGTGCGCCGCGACGGACTCGAACTCGCGGCCGCCACGGATGACGGCAAGGTTCTCGTCTGGAAACTGGCGGATGCAGAATTGCTGCGCACGATTCCAACTCCGACCGATGTCCGCCGACTCGAATTCAGTTCGGACAACCAGAAGCTACTCGTGACCGGCACGGACGCGCTCGCACGAGTCTATTCCACCATCGACGGTCGCGAGTTGCAGTCAATTTCGTCAGCGGCCCCGCTTCGCAGCGCCACGTTCACGCCCAACGGCCGAGCCATCTTGATTGGCGGCGACGAACAGCGGATCCACACCTGGCGATTCATTTCACCGATCGCGGTGCGCAGCCTGACGGGCCACGGCGGCGGAGTGTATGGCGTGGCATTCAGTCCCGACGGACAACTCGTGGCATCCTGCAGTGCGGACGCGACCGTCCGCATCTGGAACGCGGAAACCGGCACACAAATCCGTTCAATGACCGGCCACGCGGGTTTGGTCTCGGCCATCGATTTCAGCCCGGACGGTGCATTGCTCACATCGGGCGGCGCGGACAACACGGTCCGCTTGTGGGACGTATCCGGCGGACGGCAGCTAAAACAGTTAGCCGCATTGGAAGGCCCGGTATACACGGTCGCCTTCAACCCGACCGGCTCCAGTGTGGCGGTCGCCGGGGCGGACAAGAAGGTTTCGATCTACACGGTCGCCACGGGTGTCTTACAACGAGAAATCCGTCAACACGAAGACTTCATCTACCGAGTCATGTTCAACAAGACGGGAACGCGGCTATTGTCCTGCGGCTACGGCGGCCACATCAACGTATGGAACACGGCGACCGGCGCAGCATTATTCAGCGTGAAAGTCAGCCGAGTCGCACACTCAGCCGCCTACACCGCCGACGGCACCCGAATCCTCGTCGCCGGCGGCAACGGGGCCGCCCAATTCGTGGACCTCCCCGCAACCGCGCGGTGAACTGAGAACATTGATGTGGCTTGGCGAAGTCTCCGTGGACCAACTCGAACGCCAACGATTTTTGGTTGTTCTTCCAGGCTTATCTCATGAACGTCATCATCGTGGAACAATTGATGCAGCCTCAGAAGTCGATGCGTTCATCGTCTTGGGGTTCATCGGTGGCTGATATTTCGTCGTCTTCATGCTCACCCAGCAGGTAGGAGGTTCCTGCATCGTCCATCAGTTCCAGATAAGCCACTTCGCATTTGGCTTCCAGATGACGTCTCAATTCCGTGTCCACTGTGGCAATCGCGTCTTCGGTCGGTTCCTCGCCCTCTTCCATTTCAGATTCCGTGAACGTGAATTGGATTTGCAATGATATCTCAACTTCACCTTCCGTCTCGTCTTCGGATGCTTCCATCACTTCGAGTTTTAAGACTTGGTATCCCCCGATTTCGAAAAGGTATTCCTGCAATTCGTCGGCCAAGCCCGAAACATCGCCTTCCATTTCCAGCCGCAACCAAACGGCCAAGACATAGTCGTAATACGTTGCCATTTCTGACGGTCCTTTCGGCTCAACGACAAACGACGCTCAATCCACTTCGATGACTTCTTGTTCGAGTTTCACGCGTCTGCGGACAGTTGCTCCATCGTCGTGACGATCCGGTCTAACTCTTCGACGAGTCGACGATGCTCGCCACGGTCCTGAAACGCGGTCACGAGCGAGCGGTAGTACCACAGCGTGCCGTCCTTCTTTCCTCGGAAGCGGTCCCACAATGCTTCGCCAAGCCCGCGAAAGTCGGACACGATGCAACGCGAGTTGTGCAATTTGTCACAACAGGACACGAGCAGGATCGCGGGCGAGGCTTCCGCCAGATGTGCGATGTATTTCTCTTTTCGTTCGCGCCACGGCGGTTTGGGCGTTTCTTCCGCATCCGTGCAGCCGTCCACAATCTCGGCGACCGCGTCGCCGAAACGAAGCCGAATGTCTTCCAGGCGAGGTTTCCCACCGGCATCTTCGACCGCATCATGCAGCAGTGCGGCAATCGCCTGATCTTCATTCGCTCCGTACTCCAAACTCAACCCAGCCACGGCGAGCAAGTGAGAGACGTATGGAATTTGCGTGCCTTTGCGGACATGGCCCGCGTGGACGATGCACGCGTAATCGAGCGATTGCTGAAACCGAGGCGAGAGAATCATGGGCAGCATTCCAGGATCGTGTTGATGGCGGCGGTGCGAATCGCGTACTGCAATCACGAAGTCAAATCGCACCCTGATAGAGAAACTGTTGAAAGCCCACGAAGACCCTTCCGATCTCTTCCGGTCGTCCCAGGTCCGCCACGGCGTCGGCGATCGAGTTGTTGTATTTGAGTCGCAGTAGTGAGGTCAGCTTGTCTTGACTGAGTTCCTGCACGCTTTCGCTCACATAATGTGCGAGCACGAAATCGAGGAAGGCTTGCTGCTTGGTGTCAAAGTGCGCGTTGATCTCGACCTTCGCTGTCGTGGCCCGCTGCTCGCGAGTCAGCGTCGGAAGCGCGTAGGCGACGTAGGCCAGCACGTCGAACAGGTCGCTCTTCTCGGCATCGATGATCCGCTGCATTTCGGCCATCTGCTCAGGTCCAAATCCCTTCTCGGCCAATCCATCCAATAGCCTGGCGCGAGTGTCGGGCACACTCCAAATCGCCCTCAGTTCAGTTTCTTCCTTGAAGAAGTCTGGTAGCTCACCGAACAACAACGCCATGAATTCTTGCGCCGACATGGGCGTGCCGTCGGGATGCCAGAAACTGGTCACCATCATGTGCTGAATCATCCGTTCCTTGCCGTCGGCCAGTTTCACTTTGGCTCGCTTCTTCTTTTTGCAAACACAAGGGACTTGACCGCAAACTTCGCAAGGACATTCGCACGGTTGCTTTCCACAGTCGGGGCAAGGCTCCGGCTCCGGCACTTCGCACACGCACGGCCGCTGACCGCATTTCGGGCAATCTTCCGGGTCGAGCGGTTCGCCGTCCCATTCGTCGTCCTGAAAGTGCTCGTGCGCCTTTACGAAGTCGTAGATCGTGAAGTAATCCTTGCCGTCGTACAGTCGCGTACCCCGCCCGATGATCTGCTTGAACTCGATGATCGAATTGATTGGCCGCATCAGGACGATGTTGCGGATGTTGCGAGCGTCCACGCCAGTGGAGAGTTTTTGCGAAGTCGTCAGGATTGTGGGAATCGACTTCTCATTGTCCTGAAAGTCACGCAGGTGCTGTTCGCCGAGCGCCCCGTCGTTGGCCGTGACCCGGTGGCAGTAGTTGGGGTCTTTGCTGGTTGCCATCTGATTGATGAGATCGCGCACTGCCAGTGCGTGAATCTGCGTCGCACAGAACACCAATGTCTTTTCCCGTTGGTCGATCTGCTCCAGGAAGATTTCGACTCGCTTCTTTTCACGTTCCTTGATCTCAATGATTTTGTTGAAATCTTTTTCTTCGTACTTCTTGCCGGCCTCAATTCCGCCTTCGACCACCGTGTCGTCGGACGTGTAAACGTATTCGTCCAGCGTCGTCGAAATCTGCCGGACCTTGAACGGCGTGAGGAAACCGTCGTTGATGCCGTCCTTGAGCGAGTAGATGACCACCGGCTCGCCGAAATAGCGGTAGGTGTCCACGTTGTCCTTGCGTTTCGGCGTGGCGGTCAGGCCGAGTTGTACGGCCGGTGCGAAGTAATCCAGGATGCCGCGCCAGTTGCTTTCGTCGTTCGCGCCGCCTCGGTGACATTCGTCGATCACGATGAAGTCGAAAAAATCCGGCGGGTACTCGCCGAAGTAAGCTTCGGGAGTTTCCGCAACCACACTTGCTCCGGATGAATTCGCGACACTGGGCCATTTCGTGGATGGGCTCGCCGATGCCATGAACGTCTGAAAGATCGTGAAGAACAGGCTGGCATTCTTGGGCACCTTCCCCTTCTTGCGGATGGCGGCCGGTTCAATCCGCGCCAGTGCATCTTCGGGGAAGGCCGAGAAGGCGTTGTAAGCCTGGTCGGCCAGGATGTTGCGGTCGGCCAGGAACAGGATGCGCGGTCGGCGCAACGGTTCGCGGCCCGCTTTCCAATCCGGCAGGTTCCAGCGGCTATGGAACAGCTTCCAGGCAATCTGAAAGGCGATGAAGGTCTTGCCCGTGCCGGTGGCCAGCGTTAACAGGATGCGGTTTTGCCCGCCGGCGATGGCTTCCAGCACCCGCTCGATGGCGATGTCCTGATAATAGCGGCCTTGGAAATAGCCGCCTCTGTCCTCGAAGGGGACTACGGAAAAACGGTCGCGCCACGCACTGGCTTCGGCGAAGGTCAGGTTCCACAGTTCGTCCGGCGTCGGGTACTTGGGCACTTCGCCCTCGGTCCCTTCCTGCATGTCGATGCCGTAGATGCCTTGGCCGTTGGTCGAGTAGGTGAAGCGAACGGCCAGCTTGCCGGCGTAGTTCTTCGCTTGCGCCACACCTTCGGTCAGTTCTTCATCCCACGCCTTGGCCTCGACGACGCCCAGCTTAGTGTTGCGATAGATCAGCACGTAATCGGCGGTGAGCGGCTTGCCACGCCGACCGAAGCCTACAAGACGTCCCAGCGTGATCGGATACTCGCAACGGATGCGGCTCTCTTCAACGACGCCCCGGCCGGCGGCTTGCAAGGCCGTGTCGATGTGTTCCAAGCGGGTTTTCGGCTTCGTTCATCCGGTCTGCTCAGCTACTTTTTACGGTCGGTACGTGTTCAACAGCGACCAAGCCGGGATTCATCCGGACGCAGTCGTCGTCACAAGTAAGAAGCACCGCACCTGCCGCCTTCGTCGTCGCAGCGATCCACATGTCGTTCTGCCCAGTGTTGTGGCCTCCAGCACGGTCAGCCGAATAAATATCAGCATACGCCTTCACTACGTCTGCCAGTCCAGCGTCAACCCGAACCAGTTCTGCAAGTATTGTTTCGAGCCGTTCGACTTTGTCATCCTTCCATTTCAAGAAATTAGCCAAAGCCCGAAGTTCGCCTTCCACGATCGTCGAGTAAATGGGCCGGTCCGTCCGTTCATGAAGTCGATATGTGTCTCGCAGTTGGATGCCTGTGTCGTTTTGGCGAATCCAGTGAACCAGCACATTCGTGTCCAACGAAATGAGATCATCGGGCCGGAGCGTCATAAAATGTGCTCCAAGGCCGCCGCGATTTCTTCTTCCGTTTCATCACCAGGCCAACGTCCCATGATGGCGGCCATCCCGCTGCGTGTCCCTTGCGGCTTTCGCAAGCGACTGGCGTCGAGCCGACTACCACTCGCGACAGGCGGAGTCGAAAACACCGACGATGCGTTGGTCCCATCGTCGATTGACTCCGCTTCAACTCGCAGCAGGTTTCCGGAAGCACGGAATACGCTCGTTCCCAGCACCAGGACGCGCTTGTGCGATAACTCCTGAAGCTGGTCGGAGATTTCTTCGGGATAAACTCCCGATACGCGCTCCCCCGAATCGAGCAACAACGAAAACCGCTGTGTACTCGCTTCCATTCCATCGAGATCACCGACAAGCCGAACTCGCTGGGGCGTCGGCGTCCGAGAATACAATCGGACAGAGTTTTCGGTGGTTTCCAGAGTAACGCGGACGTCACCGCACGTTTCGGGCGTGCTTCCCGCCATCCGAAAACCGGAAAAGGGGCCGGACTTGAAGAAACGTTTGAACCTCGCGAATTGATGCAGAAGCTGGGGATCGAAGGCGTCGCTGTCGGTTTGAACCGCGTCAATGTCCCGAACCACCCTCATCAACAAGTCGAGACCCGTTAGCTTACCGTCCGGACGCCCTGAATCGAAAAACTCCTGCTGTGCATAGACTTCGTTGGCCGCCTCTTGCAGTGACGGCAATTCAAATTGCAGGTGTGTGACTCCGTTCCCGCTATGCCCGGTGAAGCGCAGGTCGCTTGCTCGCTTAAGCCAACTCGGTTGTTTGCCGGGAGTCTTGCTGCGGTTGCGCAGCGCCATCGAGACCGCACCCCGGATCGCGACTGGCAGATCGGCCAGTAGGAATCCCAGATGATGAGTGGGCAGTCGTCCGTCAAAATCCTGGTCACTTTCGAGGCAGATTTCGTGTTGTTGAATGGTCATGGTCTTGTCCTCCGTATGGCAAGGGGACATTCAATCCGGTCTTGTCAACAATGTTAGCGATTCACCCATTGTATCGGCATTCACGATGGTCCGTCGATTTCATCGTTTGCGGCGTTTTTTGGTCGAAAGTTACAGTTGTCCGCCGAAGGCCTGGTGCAGCAGCGACTTTTTCAACTCGTCGAGCGCGGCGAGTTTGCGCTGGTAGATGGATTCGAGGCGTTGGGTTTCTTCCTGCAAGCCGTCGAGTGTTTTGACGACGCCCCGCTGTTCCGAGATAGAAGGCGCTGGGATCGGATAGCCCTTCAACTTTGCACCATTGATGTTCGCTTGATTGACGCTCGAAATCACCACCGTCTTGCCGTAGTCGAGAGCGATTTGACTGTTGAGGAAGTAATTCATGAAATCCCCATCCAACAAATCTTCCTTTCGATGAATCCGAATCAAGTAGCCCGCGAAAATGGCGGGCATTTCACTCTTGTAAATCGCGGTTTTGCCGACCAGTTCAGGGCTGTTCGTGCGATTAAAAAGAACATCGTTATGCTTGAGCAGGTACTTCGCGATTTCGTCTTTGTCATCCGTGTAGACGAGCTTTTCCCAATCAAGTGTCCCGTCTTGAATGTTGCCCATGCGTAGCACGGGCACTTTGCCTTCCGCCTTCGATTTTGCAGAAGAACCGTATTCAACCCTGTCGCATAAATCCCCCAGCGTTTTCCATCTCCATTTCTTGCTCCGCAAGACGGCGTTGAGGTGGCTTTCAAACAGAGCACGGGCGTTTTGGAGGTTCTTTTCGGCGTTGGCTTTGGCGGTGGCGATGCCGTCAAACGCTTCGTCCAGGATACCAACGATCCGCCGCTGTTCGGGAACGGGTGGATACGGAATGGGATAGCTTTCAATGAACTCTTTCGGTACGCGCTGGTGACCGACAGCACCTCCCATCCGCTCCACGCCTTCGCGCCTAAAGCTCTCGCGGGACAGATAGTAGTACAGGTATCCCGTTCCACGATACCGTTGGGCTGAAAGACGATGAACTCGTTCGAACCAAATCCAATGCCGTTGCTGAGTTCGGACGCGATGCCGAGTTTACCGTTTTGGAAACATGGAGTGATCTTTGCGAGAAGTACATCACCATCGGCGAAATACGTGTAGCTTCCGACGACCGACGACAATTCCTTTGTTCGCGTCGCGTTCAGAAACTTTCGGTCGATTCCCAAATCTTCCATCGGTAAAAATGACACCAACGCGTCAGGGGCTACCCTTTTGCGTGCCTCGGACTTCGGCGGCTTGATTTGGCACACATCTCTCAACGTCTTTGTTTGCCAGCCGTTCTTCATAACAGCCCCCGAATCGTCGCCAGCACTTCCGCGCTATCGCCGTCATTCCCGTCATTCCCGCGCAGGCGGGAATCCAGTGTGGTTGCCCGGCGATCTGGGTTCCCGCCTGCGCGGGAATGACCATGTGCTGGGTTCCCGCCTGCGCGGGAATGACCATGTGCTGGGTTCCCGCCTGCGCGGGAATAACGGTTAGATGATCGAATCATACAGGTCATTCCAATTTGGATTCATCTCTTCGATCAGACGCAGCTTCCAGGCGCGGTTCCATTTCTTCAGTCGTTTTTCGCGGATGATCGCGCTCTCCATGTCTTCGTGCAATTCGTACCAGACAAGCATGTGAACACCGTATTCCTTCGTGAAGCCTTCGACAACGTTGTTCTTGTGTTGCCAGATTCGCTGGACAAGGTCGCTGGTGACGCCGATGTATAGCGTCCCGTTGCGCTGACTGGCAAGAATGTAGACGGCGGGTTCTTTCATGGTTCACTGGTTTCCCGCCTGCGCGGGAATGACGTTCATCGGGTTCCCGCCTGCGCGGGAATGACCTTTGCTGGGTTCCCGCCTGCGCGGGAATGACCTTTGCTGGGTTCCCGCCTGCGCGGGAATGACGGTTAGAGGAGTCGTTGAATCGTTTGTAATACCTTGGCGCTTTCCTTATCCAAATCCGCGATCTCGTCCATGATCTTCTTCGGGCTGCGATGCACGACTTCCTCGCCGCCGTTGGGGTTCTTCACGGACAGATCAAACGTCGTCGGGTCGATGTCCTTCACGTTCACGGACC
>JAQBZS010000112.1 GCA_027622115.1 Planctomycetota bacterium
CCCAACCCCAGGCCTCCTCTACACAAAACCTGCACATGCGAAAAGCCGCAGATCACCGGGTCAATCCCAAATTCTCAACACCCTATTCTGACCCTCTCCGGCCTCAGTTTTTGCTGCGCTTGAGCGAGGCATCCAAAGGGTCAGACCCCTTTTTCAGATAGCTTCTAAAGTCTGTCGAAATCAACTAACTTCCCGGATTGGCCTTTCGGTCGAGAATTTCCGTGGCGTGCCGTTGATGTTGCAGCCATGCCGGAGTTTTTGGCGTTTTTGTTTTGGAAAATGCAAGTTGCTCGGGCTGGAACGCGTTCGGTCCTGACTTTCCCCGTGTTCCCCCAGTAACTCAGTTTGAAATATCGCAGCCGATGATTAACCGCGTCGTTTCTCGACGCGCAGCGGTTGTGGAGGGATCCGTCCATGAATTTGGCCGAACTGCTGGAAGGCAAGTTCCGCGGAGATATTCGTTTTCGAGGTTCTGCATATGTGAAAGCTGAGCGTGTGGCCGTGACTCGGATCACCGCCGAGCGAGTCTTTGCAGTCGTGCGGGATGGAGTCGAATTCCAGACGCAACTCTCTCGTGAAGAAGATCAATTGCGGATGTTTTGCAATTGCTCGGCGGACAAGGACAAAGAAGTCCGCTGCAAGCATTTGTGGGCCACGATCATCGCCATCGACGAAGGCGGACTGCTCACCGCATCACCTCGTCCGGGTTACATCCCGCCCTTCGCCGTCGAGTCCGAACCGTTCTCGTGGGACGACGACATCGACGACTTCGAGATGCCCGGCGATGTGTACCTACCCATCGAGCATCGCAAGCCTGGGGCGACCGGTCCCAGAAAAGTACAGCCGGTGTTGCGGTCGTGGGAGACCGCGCTCAAAAGTCTGAAGACCGACTTGCAGTCTCCGGACGCGGTCGGCAATCAGGATAAAGCGTCGCGCGAACGGGAGATCTTTTACGAAATCGACGCGAAAGAGAGCCGTACCGCCGGCATGCTGGTGATCCAGACGTCGCAACGGCAGCGTCGCGCAAACGGCCAGTGGGGCAAACTCAAAGCGCTCAAGCTGAAGCCGGGTAAGACGGAATTCCTCGAACGCGATGTTGATCGTCGCATGTTGGCGTACTTGTCCGGCGGCGTTCCGGAACGCGGCAATTGGTATGCGCAGCAATCCGAGCAACAGACGTCGGTGTATCGCTATCGAGTTCCGTACGAATTGTGCGAGATGATTCTCCCGGAATTGAGCAACACCGGTCGGTTGCGGTTTCTCGGCACGGAAGAGAGCGTGGAATCGCTGGAATGGGATGACGGCGAGCCGTGGGAATTGACGGTTTGCGTGAAACACGAGGTCGATGAAGAGCGTTGGATCTTGGTTGGCTCGCTCACGCGTGGCGAAGAATCGTTGCCGCTCGACGACACGGAGTTGCTGGTGCCGGGCGGGCTCGTCGTCACGAAGACGCGAGTCGCACGCTTGCGGGATTACGACGCCTTCGACTGGATCAAGATGTTGCGGCGCGACGATCCCGTCGAAGTGCCGGACGGCGAAGAGCATGAATTGGTCGACCAATTATTCGACATGCCCACGTTGCCGCGCATGGATTTGCCCGAGCAACTGCGTTTGGAAGAAGTCGAGGCGGATCCGATTCCGCGACTGATGGTGCGATCTCCCAAAGCGGCCCGCTGGCATTTGGAGCGGCTGAACGGTGAGATCATGTTCGAGTATCTCGGAGCGGACGTTCGAGCGTCCAGCAATCAATGGGCCATTGTTCAGCGCGACCAAGGTCGCTGCATCATTCGCAGCCGCGATCAAGAAGAGAAGTATTGGGGCCAACTCCGCGATCACGGGTTCCGCCGCTTGGTGGATCAGCGACGCGGCGGGCACGACGTCGAAATTGCCGCCAAGGATTTGGGCAATGCCGTAAGGCATCTCGTGGAATTGGGTTGGCAAGTTCACGCCGACGGCAAGCAAGTCCGACAACCCGGCGAAATGAAGTTTCGCGTGCAATCGAACATCGACTGGTTCGAACTCCACGCGGAGATCGACTTTGGCGGGTCGCACACGTCGTTTCCGGAATTGCTGTCGGCTTTGGCTCGCGGCGACACCACGATCCGACTCGATGACGGTTCGCTCGGCATCGTGCCCGAGGAATGGATCAAACAGTTCGGGCTGCTCGCCGGATTGGGCGACGCGCAAGAAGACCATATGCGGTTTGGCGCGAATCAGGTGGCCTTGTTGGACGCACTGTTGGCAACGCAATCCAACGTGTCGTTCGACGACCAATTCCTGGAAATTCGCGAGCGATTCAAGAACTTCTCGGGCGTGGACGGGATCGAGGAACGCGAGGAATTCCAAGGCGAACTCCGCGGCTATCAACGCGAAGGTTTGGGCTGGCTGTCGTTCTTGCAGGAGTTTCGTCTGGGTGGATGCCTGGCGGACGACATGGGTCTCGGCAAGACCGTTCAGGTGTTGGCCATGCTGCAACACCGCGTGCGGGACTCCAAGAAGAAGCTGCCGCCTTCGTTGGTGGTGGTGCCGAAATCCCTGTTGTTCAACTGGAAACTCGAAGCCCATCGCTTCACGCCGGAACTCAGCGTCCTTGAATACACGGGCCTCGAGCGTGCCAACCTGCGGCAAACATTCGGCGACAAACACCTGATCTTCACGACCTACGGCACTCTCCGCCGTGACGTCATGTTGCTCAAGGATTTGCCGTTTGATTACATCGTGCTCGACGAAGCTCAGACGATTAAGAATTCGGCGTCGCAAGTGGCCAAGGCGTGTCGATTGATGTCCGCCAATTTTCGGATCGCCATGAGTGGTACGCCGATCGAGAATCATTTGGGCGACCTGTGGTCGATCTTCGAATTCCTCAATCCCGGCATGCTTGGCCGCAGTTCGCTGTTCAAGACATACGCCACGGATGCGAATGACGAAGCGTCTCGGAAGATGCTGGCGCAGGGCTTACGACCGTTTATCCTGCGCCGCACGAAGAGCGAAGTCGCCGCCGAGCTGCCTGAAAAGTACGAGCAGACCATTCTGTGCGATATGGGCAAAGAGCAGCGTCGGCGTTACGACGAAATGCGAATGCACTATCGCGACACGTTATTGGGCATCGTCAAGGATCAGGGTCTGGCCAAGTCGAAGATGCACGTGCTGGAAGCCTTGCTGCGATTGCGTCAGGCGGCCTGCCATCCCGCGTTGCTCGACAAATCCACCGGCGAAGAACGATCCGCGAAACTCGACGTGCTCTGTTCGCAATTGGAAGAATTGGTCTCGGAAAACCACAAGGCGTTGGTCTTTTCCCAGTTCACCAGCATGTTGGCGATCGTGAAACGACACCTCGACAAACTCGGAATTCGCTACGAATACCTGGACGGCCAAACGCGAGACCGTCAGGAACGCGTCGAAAACTTCCAGAACGACGAGGACATCGGAGTCTTCCTGATCAGCTTGAAAGCCGGCGGATTGGGGCTCAACTTGACTGCGGCCGACTACGTGTTCTTGCTGGATCCGTGGTGGAATCCCGCCGTCGAGCAACAGGCCATCGACCGAGCGCATCGCGTGGGACAAACGCGGCAAGTCTTCGCCTATCGACTGATCTGCCGCGACACGGTGGAAGAAAAAATCGCGGAACTTCAGAAGAAAAAGAGATCACTGGCCGAAGCGATTCTTGAGGCGGACAGTTCGACCGTGCTCAAGGATTTGTCGTCCGAAGACTTGGAAATGCTGCTGTCGTGATGTGAGGCAACTCAAGTAGCACGGGACCATTGTCCCGTGACCTCGGGTGTTGAAACTCTTGGGTTGAGTAGGAAACAGTCGAAGCAGGTTTTGGGAATCGGATGTGGGAAGGGGTCGGGCGGTTCAAAGTTCAATGCTCGCGGTCTAAATCGCCAGAGCAAGGAAGACGTCAAGCCGCGAGCATTGAACTACCAAGGAACAAAATCAATTTACACCTGAACGTGCACTGGACACTGAGGTCATTTGTTCCTTGCCAAGATGTGTCCGGCCGCCGGACTGAGATGCTTTGAACCGCCCGACCCCAGCCCTCCAAGCTACCTGATTGCTTCGGACAGCGCCGGTTCACACGAGGACAAAACATGGCATCGAAACGGCATCTCTTGGCGGCCGGCTTGGTTCTGTTCTGCGGCTCGATGGTGTTCGCACAAGAGGCGTTCGCACAAGAGTCGAATGTGGTGGCGACCATCGACGGCGAGCCGATCACGTCGCAACAACTCGACGCGTTCATGCTGTCGCGCCGGATCCCCAAAGACCTCTGGCCGACGGTCCGCGAGAAAATGGTCGAGCAAGTCATCGACCGCCGACTCATTGCCGCGTATCTCGACGAACGAAGCGTCAAAGCGGACCAGCGGCAGGTCGACACACTCGTCGGTGACATGAAGAAGAAGATCGTTGCGAGTGGCGAAAAGCCGGAGGACGTATTTGCTCGACTGGGTCTGACGGAAGAATTGCTGCGAGTGGAAATTGGTTTGCCGCTGGCGTGGCAGGCCTACGTGCGATCGGTCCTCACCGCAGACGACTATCAAGACCACTTCAACGAGCATCGTCGGGAGCTGGACGGCACCGAAGTCCGAGCGAGTCAAATCTTGGTCAAGGTGCCGCAGGGTGCGAGCGAAGCGGATGTTGCTGCGGCCGAACGACAACTCAAGAACCTGCGACAGCAAATCATCGACGGCAAGATCGAGTTCGCGGCGGCAGCCAAGCGGTATTCTCAGGCTCCGAGCGGTCGCAACGGCGGAGATGTCGGATTCTTTCCTTACACTGGAGTGATGCCCGCCGAATTCTCGCGCGTGGCATTTCGTCTCAAGGACGACACGATCAGCGATGCATTCCGCACGGATTTCGGCTGGCACATTTGCCAAGTCACGGAACGCAAGCCGGGCGACTTGAGCCTGGAAGATGCCCGACCGGAAATCTTTCGGAACTTGACGACACAAAAGTGGCAAGAGGTCGTCGCGGCCGAACGAAAAACCGCTCGAATCGAACGCAAGACAACAAAGCAGAAACGCGCTGCCAAATAGTGTCTGAGCAAGCGCCTCACGAATTCAGGACGACCACGAATTGGCGGCGATGGATTCGTGGTCGTCCTGAATTCGTGGGGAAGCCTCAACCTTCACTGCCGTCTCCGCATTGTCAACACCCTGCGTCCACCGGACTCGCCCCGAGCTTTTGCCGCTCAACTACATCGGTGCGATGCGTCGAGTTCCCACGTCGATGCAGTTCATCATGGCGGCGTTGAAACTTGAACGCATCAATTCGGCCTTGATCCCAGCGTGTGCCGGATCGTCCCACAGGTTTTCAAATTCCCAGGGGTCGGATTCCAAGTCGTAAAGCTCGCCAAGATCGTGCGAATGGTACATCACCAACTTGTAGCGGCGGTTGCGATACATGGTGCCGTGCGAGTATCCGCCCTGGATGAAGAACGGGGCCAACGCGTCAAAGTACTCGCATCGTACGGCGTCTCGATGCTCGGCCGGTGTCGCCTCGCCGGTCAGGATCGGCACGAGACTTCGGCCTTGCATCTGCTCCGTGGGAGTGACGCCCGCGAGTTCCAGCAGCGTGGCCGACATGTCCAATAATTCAACCAGCGCTTCGCTGCGTAGGTCTTGTTGGAACCGACCGGGTCGCCAGAAGATCAAGGGCACTCGAACCAGCCCTTCGTAAAAACGACAGCCCTTGAAGAGCAATCCGTGATCGCCAAGTGTCTCGCCGTGATCGCTGGTAAAGACGATGACCGTGTTGTTGGCCTGTCCAGTTGATTCCAGACGCTCCAGGATGCGGGCGAATTGATCGTCGATCTGTTCGATCATGGCGTAGTACAGCGCTTGCTGCTGTTTGCCATCGAACGAGTCCGGATGTTCGCCCAGCGTTTGAAAGGCGACGTCTTTGAGTCGAGCTTGCTGAATCAGGTCGGAGTCTTGGAAGTGCGGGCCGGGCATGTCATCCCGCGAGCAACGGTCCGCGTACGATTTCGGGGGAATGAACGGGGGATGTGGATCGTAGGGATTCAGTGTCAGGAACCACGGCTGTTCGCGCTCCTGCGAAATGAAATCGATGGCACATTCCGACGTCCAAGTTGTCTGGTGGAGTTCCGTCGGGACGCGCGCATCGCTGTCTCGCAATTCGTTGAGGTCGCCGCCGTGCTCGCGAACCCATTCGGCGTAATCGTGACCGGCGGGCCAATCGTCTCGCGGTGCGTGGCTGAATTTCCAATAGCGATAACCGTCGTCAATTCGCGGCTCGGTCCGCATTCCGGAACTTTGCAGGTGGAACTTGCCGATCATTCCGCAGTCGTAGCCGTTGTCCGCGATCAGTTTCGAAATCAACGGGGGATGCCCATCGAACGACTCGTTGCCGTTGCGGCAATTGTGGACGCGACTGGGATACATCCCCGTCATGAAGCTGGCTCGGCTCGGCGTGCAAATCGGGCTTTGGCAATACGCATGCGTGAACGCCACGCCCTCATGCACCAGCCGATCCAACGTCGGCGTGCGGACGTGTGGATTGCCGAGTGCCGCGATGGTGTCGAAGCGTTGTTGGTCGGTGCAGTACCACAGAATGTTGGGGCGTGAATCGGGCATGGAGTTCCGCTGATCGAGAAAATGAGCGTCGTGAAGAATCCGTTCGCGGCTTGAATCCGCGAGGACATGCTGCTTCGATCCGGTTGCTTGGCCGAAACCGCTCGGACCGGGCCGAGATGTCCTCCGAGAAGCTGTTGTATCACGGATCCAGCGTTCGCGGCTACAAATCCGATCTTCAGAACTTGGACAACACACCTCGTCGAATTCCCAGCACGAAGCCCACCCTGAATGCGAATCCAACAAATCACGGCCTTTCACGCCTGCATTGCCCTGCGGACAAAAGTCCAACATGCATCGCACCAACGGACCGAGAACGATGCACTGCTCGTACGCTGTACGTTGGACGACGGCACGGAAGGCTGGGGGGAAGGCTTGCCGCGGCCGTATGTCACTGGCGAAACGATCGAGACGGCCTTCGAACAGTTGCGTGCCACCGACTGGTCAACGCAACTCGGTGCCAAGTTGACCGACTTGCCGTCCGCCATCGCCGTTTGCGATGCATTCCGCTTGGGAAGCGGCACGGCCAACGGACGCGACTGTTTCGGCAACGCCGTTCGGTGTGCGATCGAGCTGAGCATTCTGGACGCGGTGACTCGCGCAGTGGGCGTTCCCCTATCCGCCGTCACGCAGCATGTCCCCGAGACCGCAGCCGTCCGTGAGTGCAACGACGAGGTGCGTTACAGCGGCGCATTGACAACGGCCGGCATGTTGCGGCAGCTTTTTCGAGCTTGGAAAGTTCGCTTTTGGCGATTTCATCAATGCAAAGTCAAAGTCGGTGCCGCGGGCGTGGACGACCGAGTCTCGCTGCGGCGAATTCGACGGATGTTGGGCCGCGAAGTCGACATTCGCGTCGATGCCAATGAAGCCTGGACCTGCGAAAATCTGGAACGTCGGCTGGAGCTGTTGCTGGGTTCCAACATTTCGGCGATCGAGCAACCGGTTCCGCACGGTCAAGTCGATGGCCTCGCCGAAATCCGCAAGCGAATCAGCGTTCCGATCATGCTGGACGAATCCCTGTGCAGCCTGTCCGATGCCCATCGCGCCATCGAACGCGGCACGTGCGACGTGTTCAACATTCGGCTGTCGAAGTGCGGCGGCTTCGTAAATTCCTTGCGACTGGCGGCACTCGCTCACCAAGCGGGCCTGGCATATCAACTCGGTTGCCAAGTGGGCGAGACCGGCATCCTGTCTGCAGCCGGTCGGCACTTTGCGTGTTCCGTCGGCAACATCCGCTACCTCGAAGGCAGCTTCGACCGCTACCTCGTCGCAGAATCCTTGACGGTCGAGGATCTCACGTTCCGTCGCGGCGGTTACGCGCGGCGGCTCGATGGAACCGGCCTCGGCATGACGATCGACCAAGACGCAATCCAGCGGGTTACGATCGCCACGGATACTTGGACGATTTGACCTTGCCTCGACAAGCCTCCACATCCACGCGGTGCAGCACCAAGGGATTCAGGCTGGGACTATCCTGGACTGTTAAGAAGTCTTGCCGCTTTGCGCAGGATCGAGGTAACCAGCAAAGGCACGAACAACACGAACAAGAAATTCCTGCCCGCGTTTTTTTCGTGCCTTGCGTGTTTTTCGTGGTTCACTTCACGCGACCGCGTCGTCAGACGATGACCGGACCGATCCGAATCTCAAATCGGCCGGTGAATGACTCGGCCGGTTCCAGGACCAACAGCCCGGAATCCGGTACCGCTTCGTGCAGATTGATCGCGTCGGAAATGCAGGTATACGGCTCGATGCACACGGACTCGCGGCCCGGTGGGGTGTAGATCACGACGTGCGGAAACGTCGAGTCGAAGCGGTGCGTCAATTGCAGGCCGGCCGGTTCGTCGATGATGGATGTTTCGATGGCGCCCCCCGCGGATTCAACGCCCGTGAATAGGTGGTCGAGTTTTGCCTGTCCGTAGTACACGCCGTCGCTGAGCGGCAGTTCGTCGGAGATTTCGGACTTCGAACCGCTGGGCAGGCAGTCGTTCAGATCCCACTGTTGTCGGACCGGGACTTGGACCGTGCAGCGAGTCGCCTTGCTGTCCGCGCCCAGCGGCAACTGAAAATACGGATGGAATCCAAGTCCAAACGGCATCGGCTGCCGGCCCATGTTGGTCACCGTGGCGATGGCCCACAACTTGGCGTCACCCACTTCATACCGCATGCGAATCGAAAAATCGGACGGCCATAATGCCGCGCGGCGTGGGGCATCGACGCTGAGTTGAAACTCGCCCGTCACAAAATGACCGCCGCGTTCCACGACTCGCCACGGCCGGTCGTGACAGAATCCGTGGATCGCGTTGCCCGTGCCGTCATAGGTCACGTCGTCGGGGCCGAGTTCATAAGTCGCGCCGGCCCACGAATAACGGCCTTCGCGGATGCGATTTGGAAACGGGCACAGAATGGGGATGCCTCGAAGCGACACGCCACCGGATTGCAAGATGCCGAGATCGCCCTCGATCACGTTGACGGCCCGACCATCGACGTGAGTGCGAAAATCGAAACAGTTGAATCCGATCGAGGCGGCAATTGTGGCATGCGTGTTCGATTCCGGATGTTGAATGGTTTCAGTCGTCACGAGCTGATCTTTCTGGATTGAGTGAGTTTCCCCATCGCCGATTCGTAGGCGTCGATTTGTTCCGCAGAATCGTTTTGGACGGAATCATTATCACGAATCTCAGTGATCCTGTCCTGTAATCGTGCCGCGAACGCATCTCGCGCGGTTGATCTTGGTTGTCGAACGTTCGGAACGACCGTCAAAACCCGACCTGTTTCCGAAATGCTCAAACGCGACCCTGCCTACGTCTGATTAAGAATGGGAAGAGTTGCGCTATTGTGCGCAGGCTCCACACATTGTGCAGATTCTGCTTGACCGGCTAATTTGGCGGCTCACAGAATCGACAGCCTTGCGGAGTTCTGGTTCGTCGCCGTTGCTGATCACGAATCGTCTGGCGGAGTTCAGGCGACGCGGTAGCGGCGAACCGATCGACAGCCGAATTTGAAGGAACACGACGATGTTGTTTGTAAGCTGGCTTCAACGGTTGCTGAATGGACGAAAAACCTCCCGCACGCGGTCGAGCGCCCGTCACCGCACGGCTCCAGGTCGGCGGACCAACTTACGAGTCCGCCGTTTGGAACCGCGGCGCGTCCTCAACGGCCTGCCGCTGTTGCCGGTCGGTCAACTGGACGCCGGCGCGGGCATGGACGCCGACGTCTCGGACATGTCGTGGGACGACCTCGGCGGCGTGACCGTCGATGCCGGAGCGGACGCGAACGACGGAGCGGACGACATCTTCCACGTCTCGCGAGACGGCAACGACGTCACGGTGAATCTCGGCGGCAACGAGATCTATCGCGGCGCGTTCGAGAATATCGATCAACTCACGATCGCCGGATCGAACGACAACGACACCTTGATGCTGGACATGGCTGCGGGGGATTCGCTGCCGGCAATCACGTTCCTGGCGGGCGAGCAATCATCGGAAACCGGCGACACAGTCGTCATCAGCGGAGCCGGCGACTGGGATGTCGGCGGCATGGGCGAATCGTTCACGTTCAGTTCGGATACGGGCGGTGGCGTGTATGTGACGCTTGACTCGGTGGAATCAACGAGCGTCGCGGCGGATTCGCTGTCGCTTCAAGGAATGCTCGATCTTGGATCGGGAAGTCTGAACGTGGTGAGTTCGTCAGTGGATGTTGATGGCGTGGTTTCGACGGTTGGCGGCGAGATTTCGATCACTTCGCCGGAACGAATCGATGTTTCGGCCGATTCCAGTTTGATCGCGACTTCCGGTCATGTTTCGTTGGATGCTGGCGAAGACGGTGTGCTGCAATTCGAGGGGACAATCGATGTTTCTTCGAGCGATGCTGTCGGTGGATCGGCGGAGTTGCTTGGTAAATACGTCACGGTGGGCGGTGCGGCGACGGTTGATGCATCCGGAGCGAACGGCGGCGGCACACTCTTGATCGGTGGCGACTTCCAGGGCTCGAATCCCGACATTCACAACGCAACGGCAACGGTGGTTTCCCAAGACGCGGTCTTGCTGGCGACGGGCATCGGAGACAGCGACGGTGGTCGGATCATTGTGTGGTCCGACAATGCAACGGTTTTCCGAGGCAGCCTTGATGTGGCGGGCGGCACCGGTGGTTTTGCGGAAGTTTCCGGCAAAGGGTATTTGGATTTTGACCCGGTTAGTGTTTCGGTTGGAGGTGGTACGCTGTTGCTCGATCCGAACTCAATCACGGTGATTGAGCTACTTGCTCTCGCTGACATTAATGGCGATTTCGTGTTGACAGACGACATTGTCAACGCGACGGATCTCGACAATGCGGCGGGTGATTTTGCGGGTGCGGCGAGCATTATCAGCGACGACCGGGTTCAGAACCTGCTGGGTATGGGAAATCTTGCACTCCGTGCCGTGAACACCATCACAATTGATGCGGCGATTGACGAGGGCGGATTGACCGGTGACCTGACATTGGAAGCGCCCACGGTTGACGTCAATGCGGCCATCACACTCGACGGAGGGGCGTCGCTGATTATCAATGCGACAACAATCACGCTCGACGCCGCAGTAACGCTCACCACCGGCACGCTGACGATGAATGTGTCGGGCGTGGCTTCGCAAACGGTCGCCATTGCAGGGACGGGCAACGTCTCGATGACGGGTTCGGGCACGTTCACTCTGTCTCAAGCGAACACTTACACGGGCACGACTACGGTCAGCGCGGGCACATTGGTTGCCGGAAACGCGACGGCGCTCGGCACGACGGGAAACGGCACCAGCGTGACTGCGGGGGGGACGCTCGAAATCGACAACGCGGCCATTGGAAAAGAGGCGATCACTTTGAATGGGACGGGTGTCGGTGCGGCCGGCGCTTTGCAGGGAACCAACACGGCTTCGCTGTCGGGCACGGTGGCGATGGCGTCGGATTCCAGCATCGGTGGTACTGGTACGTTGGGGCTGAGCGGTATCGTCAGCGGCGGGTTCAATCTCACAAAAGTCGGCAGTGGCACTGTGACCTTGAGCGGTGCAAACACTTATACGGGTACGACAACCGTCAGCGTCGGCACGTTGGTCGCCGCGAATGTCACGGCTTTGGGGACGACGGGCGGCGGGACCAGCGTGACGTCCGGCGCGACACTCGAAATCGACAACGTCGCGATCGGGACCGAAGCGCTGACACTCAGCGGGACGGGCGTCGGGAATGCTGGGGCATTGCAGGGAACGAACTCGGCTTCGCTGTCCGGAACCGTGGCGATGGCGTCGAATTCCAGCATCGGCGGAACCGGAACGCTGGCGCTCACCGGAGTGGTGAGCGGCGGGTTTGATCTCACAAAAGTTGGTGTCGGCACCCTGACGCTTTCCGCCACGAACTCTTACACGGGGTCCACGCAGGTGGATGCCGGCATCTTGGCACTCGGTGCCACCGGCGTGCTCGACGATACGAGCACCATCAATGTGAACGGCGGCACGTTGTCGATGACCACGTTCGATGACACCGTGGCGACTGTGACTCTGACCAGCGGGTCGATCACGGGAACATCGGGCGTGCTGACCAGCACGAATGCGTTT
>JAQBZS010000113.1 GCA_027622115.1 Planctomycetota bacterium
ATTCCGCGAAGCGATTGCTCAACTGCTGCTCGGAGCGATGAGCAACATCGAGCGATCCGGCCTGTTGCGGTTTCGTCGTGGGCTGACTCATCGAGACTACATGCGAGCCGCCCGCGCGAACGACACTGTCTATCCCGCTTTGCGATCCATGGTCCGGTTGTACGAGCCGCTGGGCTTTGGACGTCGCACCGCCACGCGGAAGCACTTCGATCTTTCCCTATCCGGCTATGAAACGGGTTTCCATGGAACAACGCCAGTGGTCAGCGTCTGACGGTGTTTGGCTGGGCATCCTGATCGTCCTTGTCGGAGCGCTGTTGCTGCACAAGCTGATGCCTCGACTCGGCGGCGGCCCAGGACACGATACGTACAGCGTGAAAGCGGAAGGCAAACGCGCGTTCTTCATGCTCGTCGGCCATCGCGGATCGCGAGTCCATCGGACGCGAAGTTCGCTGCCGGTGCTCTGCAAGCAACTCCATCCGGGCCGATACTTCGATGGCCAAACGCTCTGCATCCTTGGGCCGGACAACGTCCCGTCGCGAGAGGAATGGGACGCCGTATTCAAGTGGGTCCGCGACGGAGGATCGTTGATCTTTGCGGCTCGCGAAGATGAGTTTGTCGATCAACACACTGGATTTGAGATCAAGATTCCCGAGATCAAGGTCACGATTCGTTCGGTCACCGAGAACAACGCGGATGACGGCAAAATCGCGAAACGAGCCGTTCCGACGATCCAGGAGTTGCCCATGCAAGGCTCCGAGATCACGTGGCGCTCAAGCGGCCGCATCGTGACGACTTCGCCGACGTTTCTGGAACTGGTGACTGCTCAAGACGGCTCGGCGCAGGCGGTTGAATTCAAGTACGGTCGCGGGACGGCTCTGATTTGTGCCTCTGATTTTGTATTTTCAAACCAATCCTTGGCCTACGGCGACAACAGCGTCTTCGCCTATCGCCTGCTGGAAAATCCAGGACGGCCTAGATTTGTCGTCTTCGATGAATCGCTCAACAGCTCGGGGCTAGCCAGTGGAACGGGCTTGTTGATGAGTCCAAGTTTTCTGCCGCTGACGCTTCAGGTCTTGATCGGATTGGTGCTGTTCGGCTGGTGGAGAAGTCACCGATTCGGTCCGCTGCTTCCCCGCGAAGCTCAGCCGCGGCAGAACATCGTGGACCACACGGACGCGATTGGAAACATCTACTTCCGAGCCCACGACGCCGCGTCGGCCTTGCGGCTGTATCTCAAGCAGTTGGTCGGCGAGCTAAAACTTCGTTCGCATAAAGGCCGTGAAGAACGAGTGCTCGCGCCGATTGCAGCACGGATGGGTCGAGATCCGCAGCAGTTATTGAAAGTGCTCCGCGCGGCCAACGAGTTACGACGTGATCCAAAGTTGGATCGCCGCACCGCCGCGCAGCTCATTCGACGCCTGGCACAGATCCGGCACGCGGCTCAGGCGGAACATCGGCTTGAATCGCGGCTGCACGTGTAACGACGCTTTCCGCAGCTTTCCTATTGAGACCGAACAATGTTGGGAATCAGACCGACCATCGACTTCGTGTTCAAGAAAATCTTCGGCAGCCCGGAAAACGTACAGATTCTAATCGGCTTGCTGAACACGATTCTTAGGCTTCGGCGGCCGGTCGAACACGTCGAAATCATCAACCCGTTCAGTTATCAGGAATTCGCCAGCGACAAACTTGTCGTGCTCGACGTCCGAGCCCGCGACACGACCGGACGCTGGCTGAACATCGAAATGCAGGTGTCGCCGGTGGCCGGGTTGCTGAAAAGGCTCGTCTACTACGTCTGTACGATGTACGCCGACCAACTCGACCCCGGCGACGACTACGTCAAGCTGCGTCCGTCGATTTCAATCTGTTTGCTCGGCCATGTTCTGTTTCGCGACGACGCCGTCCCGCACCACCGCTTCAGTCTGGCGGACCCCGAGCACGAATGCGAAATTCCCGACTCGATTGAAGTGCATACGGTCGAGTTCACGAAATACAATTTGAGCGAGGATACGATTTCCGAAGCGACCGAAATCGAGCAATGGGCGTTCTTCTTTTTGTACGCGGATCGTTACGAGCCGGCTCGATTGCGAGAGTTGTTGCCGGGTGTCGAGTTTCAGAATGCGATTACGGTGATCGAAACCATCGCGGCCAAGACCGAGGATCGAATGATGTACGACCAGCGAGAAAAAGCGGAACGAGACGCTCGATGGCGACTCAACAGCGCACGTGATGAGGGATTGGAAGAAGGACGAGTTGAGGGACTGGAACAAGGATTGGAACAAGGACTGGAACAAGGGCTGAAACAAGGACGAGCCGAGCAGATTCAGCTGCTGCAACAGCTCCTCGGTGACGAGGCGAGTTCGATGCCGAGCTTGCTGGAACTGACGATGGACGAACTTGCCGTGCGAGTGGCGGATTTGCAGCAAAGCCTGCGTTCCCGCAACTCGGATTGAGAGGAAATCAATCAAAGCGCCTTCGAAGGAGACCGCCCGATGGCCCAACAATCTCGGACGATTCCGCGGATTGGTCGGTATCTTGGGCAAGTGTCGCGAGCATTTCTTGAATCCGCGTGGGACTTTATTTACCCGCCAGCCTGTCCTCGGTGCGGTTGCGACCAACTTCGCGAACGAGCGCTGAGTTTTTGTGAAAGTTGCCACGACGAAGTCGTGCCGCAGATTCCGTTCTCTTGCATTCGGTGCGGAGCAGCTGTCGGCCCACACGTGAAGACAACATTGCGATCCGGCTGTTCGGAATGTCGCCGACAACCGTTTGCATTTCGCCAAGTCATCCGACTCGGACTCTATGATCGAGAATTGCGCAATAGTTGCCTTGCGGTGAAGAAGCCGAAAAGCGAACCACTTGCGGCTGCATTGACCAACGCTCTTTATCAGGATTACGCCGAACAACTCCACGAAATTGCCGCGGATTTCGTGGTCCCGATCCCTCACCATTGGATCCAGCGCATTTGTCGTTTTCACAATCCGGCGGAAACCATTGCGGACGTGCTGGGCCAGTGCTTGAAGATTCCCATGCGGCGAGACGTGCTTGCAAAACGCAGACGCACGTCGCCACAGAAACGACTTTCGGTTGCGGAACGCAAGCGGAATGTGAACGGCGCATTCCGCATCAATCATGACGAACATCTCAAGGCGGCAACCGTGCTGCTGGTCGATGACGTGTTGACAACGGGTGCGACTGCGAATGAAGCCGCGAAGACCTTGAAACGGGCTGGAGCCAAGAAGATCTACGTCGCGGTGATTGCCCGAGTGAACTGGTCCGGTCGCGCATGAAGGTGGGAGTTGAGCCCGAAAACCGTCGACCGACATTCCGCAGCAGGCTGCGCAGACGCATCCGCACCCATCCACATTCCGAAACGTCGGAGAGTGTCATCAAAAATGTGCGTTTATAACCCGAGTATCAACAATAACTCGTCTCTGTTTGGCGTAATGGTTAGCTGAACTTGGTAATGCCGGGCATCGCGATTTTCGGAGTTTCGACTTGCGTCCATTCGTACCGAGGATTGCCGGCCTCGTCCTTGAGCGGTGCCAGCACGGTCTTCGAATTTAGGAGCTGATCCCAGGTGATGGTCTGTCCCGAATAGGCTGCCTCTCGGCCGAGCACCGCCATCAAGCTGCTGACGGTCATGTAGTCGCCGTTGTTGATCGTTTCGCCCTTGCGGAGGGCCTTGAACATGAAGTCGTGTTCGACTTGGTACATGTTGCAGCCGGGGCCCTCGTACTTCCATTTCTTCTCGCCTTCGATCGACGTGTTGGCGCTGACGATGTGGCACACGCCTTTGGTGCCGAATAAGTGGTCCGACACGTCCGTTTGCGTATCGTTTTGCTGTCGACAACGGCTGAAAGCCTTGACGCCGTTTTCGTATTCGAATTCCACGGCAAAGTGATCGTAGACGTGCCCGTACTTGGAATCCGTTCGCACCTGGCGACCGCCGGTGGCACTGGCCTTCACGGGATGAGCCCCCTGCATGGCCCAGGTCATCTTGTCGAGACTATGGACGTGCTGCTCGGTGATGAAGTCGCCCGAGGCCCACGTGTAATACAGCCAGTTTCGGAGCTGATATTCCATTTCGCTCCATTCCGGTTTGCGGTCGTGATTCCACAGTCCGTTCGTGTTGTAGCCGCAACTCATGGCCTGGATGTCACCGATGGCTCCGTCGAGAACCTGATCGAACGTGGCACGGATCGTGTGGTGGTATCTCCAACACAGCCCTGAAACGAGCGACAGGTTCTTTTCCTTGGCAAGCTTGACCGTTTCAAACACCGATCGAGCACCCGGTCCATCGACGCAAACGGGTTTTTCGCAGAATACATGTTTGCCGGCCCCGATCGCGGCCTTGAGGTGTTCCGGTCGAAAGTGAGGCGGAGTGGCGAGCAGCACCACATCGCAATTCGCAATCACGTGCTTGTAGGCATCGAAACCGATGAACGACGTCTCTTCATTAACGGGTGCTCGATCCTTGAATTTGCTCTTGAGCCGTTTGCGGCAACTTGCGAGCCGGTCGCCGAACGCATCGCCGAGAGCCGTGATATGAACCTGTGGGTCCGCCGTCAGCGCTTGCGCCGCCGCTCCGGAACCACGACCACCGCAACCCACCAAGCCGACTCGGATGACGTCGCTGCCTGCCGCATGCACGGATGAAGCCAAGCCGGCCGTCAAGGCCCCCGCCGCCACGGCTGCGGTACTGGTCTGCAGGAATTCTCGTCGATTGGGATTCGCCGAACCGTGAGTGCTCATGGAATTCTCCGTGATAAAAAAACTTGCCAATGGGTTGATGATGAGTCGGCGATGTTACCAAGCGGCCACCGAGACCATCAACGGGCGTGAATGGGTTCAAGTCGATGTAATCGAGTTCACGAGTCTTGATCGAAGCGAGCCAGTTGCTCGATCACCGCTTCCGTGATCGCCTCCAAACACCCGGCCGCGAGGATCGCGATTTCCGCCTGATACAGCGGTTTGCCGTAGCACTCGCGGGGCACGAGATAACTGGTCTCGGCTCCATTCGCGAGCGGCATCACGATCAGTTGCCGATTTGGAAACGCCGCTTCCAAGCGTTCTTGGAGTTGGAAATACGGTTCACCTTCCACCGCCACCCAGAAAATGTCGCCGGTCTGCATCACGGTGATGGGATACGGATAGGTCTCGCCAGGCGGCAGGGTGTGAATGCGTTCGACGAGTCGCCGACGACGTTCGATGATGGCTCGCGTTTCCGCGGCTTTGGCCTGTTGTCCGGCGGATCGCTGGTCCGACTCTTGCGCCAAAAGCTGTTCGATTTCCAGACGGACTTCGGGCACGGTCGGTTCGCCGGCGAGATACGGCAGCGGAATCTGCCAGGAGTGGATGTTGAAGCCGGTCGACCGGTGCTGCCGAGTCTCGTCCTGGGGTCGGTATTCCCATTCGCCCAATGTTGCTCCGGAAATGACGGCCCCCGCGTAGTGGTAGTCCTCTGCGGGCGGCGGTGCGCCGACCAAAGCCTACAACGCCGCGAAGCCAACCTGTCGTCCGTTCCGATCCGCAACGTCCGTATCGCCCACGAAACCATATCGAGGCCCCACGTCACCGCAGGGTGCCAGCAAAAATGTGCAAGGGGCGCCGGTCGATTGCTCGACGGTTTCCCGCAACGCTCCGACGTAATCGGGACTGATCAGGCTGTTGTCCCAGGCGAGGGTTGTTGGGTGGCACGGATAATTCACCAGGGTCATCACGAACCCGTAATTGTCGTCGGTGACTCGCACGGCCTTCACGGGATATCCCGTTCGACCGTCCGGTTGAAACCCGCACACATGCCGATTGATGTCGACATCCCAATCGTCTCGCTGGTTTCCCATGTCGCAGGACGTCTTGCAGACGGTCAAAACGCAGGGCTCGGTGGCTTCCACCGCGATGCGAACGGACTCGGCAACTCGTTCGATGACCATGTCGAGGTACGGCCGGATCAACTCGCCGCCGGGCTGATCGGAGCGTTGCGTGACGATATGGCCGCCCGAATGAGTGTGAGCAAATTGGAACAGCAATTGGTCGCGGGGGACATCGGCTTGTTCGGCAACACGATCCAACACATCACGCATGTCTGCGGGTCGAAACAAACAGTGATCCGTCGCGACGATGATGCATCGCGAATCGCGGTCGGCATCGCTTGGGCCGAAGACAAGCGCTGTGGCTGTCAACGGTCGATGCACGCCGGTGGCCACATCGTGGTTGGCCGCTCCCCAAAACCGGTGGTAGATGCCGACGGGCGGCGTAATATCGCAACGGGGAAACCCGAAAC
The DNA here is from genome assembly GCA_027622115.1 of Planctomycetota bacterium. Lineage (GTDB taxonomy): Bacteria > Planctomycetota > Planctomycetia > Planctomycetales > Planctomycetaceae > JAQBZS01. Next base: position 6,287 of record JAQBZS010000113.1, read on the forward strand.
GAACGCGAGCGGTGGGTGTTGGAATCGATCGACCGGTATTCATGTTGCATTCCTGGGGAACTTGCGAGAAACCGTGGGGATGGCGGTGCGCCTTCGGTCTTGGTTAATAGTGTTGTCGACTTGCTGCGTGAATTCGAGGCGTACCGGTTCACAAACTGCGCAACATCAATACGGTGAGCTAGACCACCTTCCGTGCCTCTCCAAGGAGAAATGCTCATGAGTGAAATCTCGGAACATGAAGCACCGCCGTGGGTCGACGGTCTAACAATCGGGGCTGCCCTTCGTGAAACCGCCCGACGACATCCGACCCGCGATGCGTTCGTGTTTTGCAATCCGGCAGCGCGCATGACCTGGGCCGAGTTTGATCGCGAAGTCGACCTTGTGTCGCAGTCGCTGCTGGCGCTCGGATTCCAGCCGGGTGATCACTTCGGCGTCTGGGCTACCAATGTCCCCGAATGGGTGATCCTGCAATTTGCCACGGCGCGTGTCGGAGTGGTGCTGGTCAACATCAACCCGGCGTACAAGCCCAGCGAACTTGAATATGCGATTCGCCAGTCGGACTTACGCGGACTAGCGTTGATCGACTCGTTCAAGTCGTCCGACTTTTTCGACATGCTCAATGACGTGTGCCCGGAATTGGCGGCGTCAAAACCCGGCGAGTTGCACAGCGCCAAGTTTCCAAAACTGAAGTGGATTGTCTCGTTGCGCGGAAAGCCGCCAGCCGGTGCGATCTCGTGGTCCGACCTGCGAGCGCGGGCGCACTCGGTCCCCGAGGAGCGGCTGGGCGAAATCGCGACCCGATTCACTGCATCCGACGCGGTCAACATTCAATACACGTCCGGCACTACCGGCTTCCCGAAAGGCGCAATGCTGTCGCATCGGAATCTGCTGCTCAACGCGTTTTACACGGGAGAATGCCAGCGGCTGAGTCACATCGACCGCGTGTGCTTGCCGGTGCCGTTGTATCACTGTTTTGGGTGTGTTCTCGGGACGTTGTGCTGCGCGGTGCATGGTGCGGCGATGGTGTTCCCGTCCGAGAGTTTTCAGGCTCAGACCACTTTGGCCGCCTGCGAGCAAGAACGTTGCACTGCGACCTACGGCGTGCCCACGATGTTCATCGCGCAGTTCGAACACGCGGACTATCCCTCGACGGATCTCTCTTCGTTGCGGACCGGCATCATGGCCGGCAGTCCTTGCCCGATCGAATTGATGAAACGCGTCACGCGCGAAATGGGGGCCAGCGAAATCACCATCGGCTATGGCCAGACCGAAGCCTCGCCCATCATCACGCAAACCCGCGCCGACGATCCGATCGAACTGCGAGTCGGCACGGTCGGCCGTACGATTCCCGGCTTCGAAGCGAAGATCGTCGATCTGGAATCCGGGAAAGACCTTGCCGACGGCGAGCAGGGTGAACTGTGCGGACGCGGCCACGGGGTCATGATCGGCTATTACAACATGCCCGAGAAAACCGCCGAAACGATCGACGCCGACGGCTGGCTGCACACCGGCGATCTCGCCGTCCGCGAACCGAACGGCTATTTCCGGATCACCGGGCGTCTGCATGACATGATCATTCGCGGTGGCGAAAACATTTACCCGCGCGAGATCGAGGAACGTCTTTATGCACATCCGGCCGTCGGAGACGTGCAGGTCGTGGGCATACCGGATCGTCTCTTCGGCGAAGAGGTGTTGGCCTGGGTCAAGTTCAAGCCCGACCAAATCGCGACCGAACGAGCACTGCGCGAGTTCTGCCGAGTATCACTGGCGCATTTCAAAGTGCCGCGGTATTGGAAATTCGTGGAAGGATTTCCGACAACGGTCACGGGCAAGATCCAGAAGTTCAAGATTCGAGAACAAGCCATCGAGGAACTCGGCCTACAAGACGTGGCCGACATCGAAACCGCGTAAGTACAACGCATTTTTGATTCTTGATTTTTGAATTTTCAATCGCCAATCAAAAATCGCCAATCAAAAATCAAAATCGCCCCCATGCCTGAATTGCCTGAAGTCGAAACGATGGTTCGCGGGATTCGCCCGTTTGTGGAAGGTCGCGAGATCTTGTCCGTGGGTCGCTGTCGCTGCGCCTATCGGCCGATTCTGATTGAACCGTCCGCAGCCGCGATAACTCGCCGCGCCAAGCGATGCACGATCGACTCGGTGCGACGGATCGCCAAGCGCGTTGTCCTTGAACTCTCCAACGGCGATGCGTTTGCCGTCGAACCTCGCATGACGGGTTTGATGCTCGTGACCGATCCACCGGACCGCACGCACCTGCGTTACGAATGGAAACTGGGGCCGGCCGCGACATCGCGCCGAAATTCGACCGCTGGAATGAGTCTTTACTTTTGGGATCGTCGTGGACTCGGGACGATTCGGCTGTATCGAGACGGTTCGATCCATCAGGAACTTGGCCCCCCCAAACTGGGCCTCGATGCGTTAGCCGTCACTGCCGCAGATTGGCGGGCCGCGTGTGACAAGACACAACGGGCGATCAAAGTTGCGATGTTGGATCAGAAATTCATCGCCGGAATCGGCAACCTGTACGCCAGCGAAATCCTGCATCTCGCGGGGATCCATCCGGAATCACCGGCACGCGATCTCACCGATGACGCGATCGCGAAGATGTCCGCCGCCACAACGCGAGTATTGGAAACGGCCATCAAATATGAAGGCTCGACCCTCGGCGACGGCACCTATCGCAACGCGCTCAATCAAGACGGCGGGTATCAGAACGAGCATCGTGTTTACGCTCGCGAAGGTGAACTCTGTCCGACTTGCAATTCGGGGCTCGTGGAACGCTTCGTGCAAACACAGCGTTCGACGTTCTTCTGCCCGACATGTCAGCGACTTGGAGAATCGTGTCGAGTAGACTGATCGCTCGGAAATCCAGCTCAGCCTTGATCACACATTGGCCCACCGAGCAGTTTTCATCGGTCGCATTCGTCCCACAAGTCTCATGAGCAATGAGACTTATGGGACGAATGCGACTTATACAGTCGGTCCCTGATTGAAGAGTCCCACATGCGCATGTTTCTACAAATTGCCGTCGTCTGTTTCGTGGTCCCGTGTGTTTGCCTCGGTCAAGACGCGAAGGCGCCCAACGCAGTCAGCTTCCGCAAGGACGTGTGGCCGATCTTGAAGCGTCACTGTTGGGGGTGTCATTCCGGTGCCAAGCCGAAAGGTGGGCTGCGAGTCGACACGGTTGCGGCGATGCTCAAGGGCGGCGACGGCGGTCCCGCGTACAAAGTGAAGTCGGCTGGCAGCCTGTTGCTGACCAAGGTCGAAGGCGATGAACCGGATATGCCACCGAATCTGCCGCCGCTGTCCGCCGCGAAGATCGAGGTGTTGCGGCAATGGATCATGCAGGGTGCAATCGACGATTCCACCGGCGTGACGCTGAATCGCAAGGTCAATATCCCGGAGGCGTATCGAGCCGCACCTGCCGTCACGAGCGTGGCGTTTTCTCCGGACGGCACCTTGGTGGCGGCGGCCTGTCGCAGCGAGATCGTGCTGTTGAACTCGGGCGAAGACTCGCAGCCGCGGCGACTGCCCACCAATTGCGACCTCGTGACCAACGTGTCTTTCAGCCCGGACGGCAAACTGCTCGCGGCATCGGGGGGCAGCCCTGGGCTGTACGGCGAAGTGCGTTTCTTCTCGATCCCGGACGGCAAAGTGGTTTCCGAACGTCGAGCCGGACATGACACGCTGTTCCGCGGCGGTTTCTCGCCCGACGGCAAGTCGATCTCCGTGGGTGGTGCCGATGGAGCCGCCTACATCATTCCCGTGGATTCCAAGGCCGAGATCCGTCGTTTTGAACTGCACAGCGATTGGGTCTTCGACGCGGTGTTCACGCCAAACGGGTCGAAGATCGTGTCGGGCGGACGAGACAAAGCGACCAAAGTCACGTCGGTCGAAACGGGCAAGCTGCTGCGAAGCGTGGACGCGTCGTCGGAAATGATCCACGCCGTGGCGGCGGACGACGCTTTCGCGATCTCGGGCGGAAAAGCACGGCAGTTGTTTTCGTTCGATTTCAAAATCGCGCTCGAAAACATCGCCGTGACCGGCGCGGGGAACGGAGCCCGACCGATCAGCAAACGGAATCAATACGCCAAGGCGTTTGAAGGACAGTCGGGCGTGGTGCTCGATCTCGATACCAGCGACGATCACAAACGACTCGCCGTGGCCGGAACGGGCTCGGACGTGCGAATCTACACTGTGGCGGATCGCGCTCGAGTGGGCTTGATTCCCGGCGTGACCGCTCCGGTCTACAGCGTGGCGTTGAATCACGACGGCAGCCAAGTTGCCATCGGCACTCGGTCGGGATTGGTGGAAATCTACGACGTCAAGACCGCAAAAAAGTTGAAGTCGATCATTCCAGTTCCCATGATCGCGACGGCAACCGTCGCGAAGTGACGCCAAATATCGACTCGGCTCTCAAACTCACAGGCCAACCATGAATTCTAAGTTTCCAGCACGCATTTGTAGCCACTGTCGCCCGACGGTGGTTTCGCAGCACGGCACCGACCGTCTGGCGACGGGTTGTCGGCCGCAGGCGTACGCGAGTCGAGATCGAGCGGTGCCCGATCAACAGCAACACGCCACATCGAAACGGTTGCATCGATCACTGCTAACGCTGCTATCGGCTGTCGTCGTTGTCACCGCACCGGTTCTACAACACCAAGCAAGCGCCGCCCCAAAAATCTCGCCGCTGCAACAGCAAGTCGATGCCGCGATCGTGCGTGGCTTGAAATTCCTTTCGCGGAACCAACAACCGTCCGGAGCATGGACGTCGGCGCGGCACGGCGAATCGACCGCGTTGACGTCGCTGGCCATCATGGCCTTCATGGCAGCCGGGCACGTTCCGGGCGAAGGGCCGTATGGAGACCAATTGCAACGAGCCATCCGTTGGGTGCTCAGCGAACAGCGAGCCAATGGCATGATCGTCAGCGAAAACGTCCACGGGCCGATGTATAGCCACGGCATCTCGACGCTGATGCTGTGCGAAGTCGTCGGCATGGTGGACGACGGACTTGGTAAGGAATGTCGGCGATCGTTGGAATCCGCCGTGCGTTTGATACTGGCGGCGCAGAGTCAACAAAAGTCGTTTCGAGACAAAGGCGGCTGGCGCTATCAGGTCACCAGCCGAGACAGCGACCTCAGCGTCACCGGTTGGCAACTGTTGGCCTTGCGAGCCGCCAAGAACGTGGGCTGCGACGTTCCCGCCGCCAACATCGATCTCGCCATTCAATACGTGAAGAACTGTGCGGGCCCCGGCGGTTTCGGCTACCAAAATGGATTTTCGACTTCAACAACGCGGACGGGGACGGGCATCGTCGCATTGGAAGTGTGCGGCGTGCATCATGCTCCGGAATCGTTGCAGGGTGCCGACAGAATCTTGCAACGCGGACTGCAATTCGGCGAAGCGTGGTTTTATTACGGGGCTTATTACTGTTGCGTCGGCATGTTCAAGATCGGCGGCGAGCAATGGACGCGAGCCAAGCCGCTGTTGTTCGAGTCCATCCTCCGCATGCAACGACCGGACGGCGGCTGGGAACCGGGTAACGGCGGCGAACGCACCGCTGGCGGCGTGTATAGCACGAGTCTCTCGATTCTCGGCATCGCGGTCGAGTATCGTTACCTACCGATTTATCAGCGCTGACGTTATTTCCAGTTTGCATTTTCTGTAAGACGGGCACTCTTGCCCGTTATGCCACGGGGGACGGGCAAGAGTTCCCGTCTTCGCCACGGGAGACGGGCAAGAG
>JAQBZS010000114.1 GCA_027622115.1 Planctomycetota bacterium
CCGGCAACCCCGCCAGCGAGAGCGAGAGCCACAACTCCGCTTCACGATCTCGCCCCAGGGACGTGTAAAACTTAGCCATTGCTTGATGCGTCTTGCTGGATCGTAAATCGCTTAACAACTCGCGCAACACTTCATGATCGGTGGCATTCGTGAGTTGCTGAACCTGCTTGGTTCGTGCTCTCAGTTGGTCGAGGCCATCGGTTCGGTCGAGACGTTGCAAACAGCGAACCTGCCGATGCATGCCTTCCCAGTCGATATTCCCCGGCCAGATTGGTGCCGCCTTTTTGTAAGCCGCGACGGCAGCTTCCAGATCATTGTCGATTTCGTCGGCCACGCGACCTTTCCAAGCCCAGTATGCGTATGCGTGCGATTCCGCGGTGAGTCGGTCGAGCCACAAGTGGACGTCATCGAATTCGCCAAGTTCGAAATAGATCGCCACCGCTGCTTGCGCGAGGAACGGGTTTGCAGCCGCGTTCGGCAAACGGATCGCGCCCTCCACGACGCGCCGGGACTCGTTCAAGTTTCCTTTGCGATGAAACCATTTGGCCAACGCGGCGTGCGTCATCACCGCTTCAGTCTCGTTGCTGTGGAACGCGAACAAGCGTTTGAATTCCGATTCGTTGTTGGGTTCTTCGTCTTCGTTCAGGAATCCCATGCGGCGATCGAACAGTTCGTTCGCCGACGCGGGATGGAATTGGCTGAGATACCACTCGCGCAAGCGGAACGCCCGCTGTTCCGGCTTGTCCAATTCAAGCGACTTCCAGAAGTACGGTTCGCTGAGGTCGCCCCGCTCCGTCATGTCGAGCAGCTTCCACATCAAGTAATTCGCATCGAACGATTTCCCGTCGATGCTCAAGGAGCGTTCGAGACAGGCTTCCGCAGCCGCCGGTTTGTGCAGAATCAGAAAGTAAAGGCGAGCCTGCCGCATCAACGACTCGGGCGCCCGCGACGATTGTTCCGGGATCATGTCGAGAAAGTCGACAGCCAGTCGCGCTGCGTCCTGGGGCTCACGTTCCTTGTCGTACAACAGCGATTCGGCCATGAGCAGGTAACCGGCCGCATCCTCCGGTCTGAGCCACATGTATGTTCTCAGTTCATCCTGCGCGGCGGCGGGCTGGCCTTGTCGTAGGTAAGCCTTCGCTCGATCCAGGCTTCCGAGTAATCGCGCGTAGTACAAGCCACACGACAACACGAAGACGAGGATCAACATCATGAGGACGCGTTTACGCATGCGGGTTGGCTCGATCGTCAGTTGGATTCCAGCGGACCGGCTTCCAACCAATCCGCCCACAAGAGTCGTCGATTGAATTGCTCTTTCGTGAGGTGCAACCGCGAGACTTTTCCATCCGGCCAGGTGACGTCGATGTCCGCGGCGACAACCTGATCCGGGATGCCGATCAAAACTCGATGGTCGTTCGAGCAAAGGTAGCTCCCGCCCGCGACAATCGGGATCACTTGCTGATGACCGTCGGCCGAAAGCCGGATTCGACCGCCGACGGGAGCAACTCGGCTGTTCGTCAGCAATTGGATCTGGATGAAGCTGCCGGGCGCCACTGTGTCGTTGCGCAGCAGGGCCGTTGGTCGTTCAAGGTGTGTCACGACAAAGTCCGAGTCGCCGTCGTTGTCGAAGTCGCAACTGGCCAGGCCTCGTCCCAGCCATTCGTCCGAAAAGTAATTACCCGCGTGCTTCGAAACGTCCTGGAACGATGCCTGACCCGTGTTCTGCAGCAGTTGCGGTTTCATCTCGTTCGGGATGTGGTTGGGGCCCAGCACATGTCCGTTGCTGATCATGACGTCTTGGAAACCGTCACGATTGAAGTCCAGGACGCACGTCCCGAAGCCCAGCGATTCATAGCTGGTGGCGGCAATGCGAGTGGATCGGCTCTCGTCGTCGAAGAGCAGCCCGCCTCGATTTTGGTAGAGCGTGTTCTTTTCTTGGTAGTAGTGCGTGATCAAGAGGTCGACTCGCGTGTCGCCATCAAAGTCGGCGCAGGCGATGCCCATGCTGGCCTCGGTCTGTCCCGAGCGACTGGCCGCACAGCCACACAGCTCAGCCACTTCCCGGTACAAGGTGTTCGGGCTGGTGAGTGAGTCACTGCGCGTGAACAAGAAGTTGGCCGTCATGTCGTTGGCCACATAAACCTCGGGGCGACCGTCTTGGTCCAGATCGACCACACACACGGCCATCCCGCGTCCACCCGGCCGATTGAAACCGAGCGAATCGGCGGCTTCGACAAAGTGTCCGTCACCCTGATTAACGAACACGGCATCGCGCACGGCGTCATACTTGCCCGGTCCGCAATAAACGGGCTTGCCGTCCTGCTGGCAAACCGCATGCGTGGCCGGCGTGACGTCCAGGTAATTCACCACGTAGAGATCGAGGTCACCGTCGTTCTCGACATCAAACCACGCGGCGCTGGTACTCCACACGTTGGACAAGTCCGTGCCATCCGGCGACATCCGCAACCTGTCGCTGACGTCCTCAAACGTGCCGTCGCCGCAATTGCGATACAGCGTGTTTCGGCCATAGTTCGCCACGAACAAGTCGGGGAAGCCGTCTGCATTGAAGTCTCCCACCGCACATCCTTGTCCGTAGTGCTGGTCGCCGACTTGCGCGAACTGGCCAACCTCACGGAAAGTGCCATCGCCGAGGTTTTGCTCGAGTTGATTGCGATGCGGGTGGGCCGCAGGCGGGCCTTCGAGCGGGCAGCCGTTGGTGAGATAGACGTCCTGCAGGCCATCGACATCAAAGTCAATCCAGCCGGCCCCGCCACCCATCACTTCCGGGAGCAGAAACCGACCGGGCACGATATCACTAAAGCGGGTGAAGTTGATTCCCGCGTCGTGAGCGATATTCACGAACCGAGGACGCACGGCGAGTTGGACCGGCCTTGCATCGTCCGACTCGATCCGATCGAAGAAGTCTTCAACCCGCCTGGTCCGGCGTGCGACCGCCGCATGCTCGTCGCCATTTTCCGCGACTGGTGACTTGGCGTCACATCCCGCAATCCACACCACCACGACAGCACCAAACAAACTCGCACCGGATCCCGAAACAAGAAACCGGTGACAAGCTGTCAACAGACTTGCCACCGAATGGAGCATGTGGCCGGACATGGAGATCAGTACTCGCCAATCACTTGACCCTCGTTGCGAGAGCCGATGCGGCACCACGTCGTGTGATTGATGTTGTCCGAAATGAAATGCACGGACCCGTCGGCAAAGGCACAGTTCACGCCGCCGGTGTGGAAGCTGGATGCCGACATCAAATTGCTGCCATGCCAATCCCCTTCAAACGAGTGGCATGGTTTGTCGTTGGGGTTCATGGCGTGGTTGTAGGACGAGCCGCAGCCAACAAAAGACCACGCCCAGGATCCACCACGGTTGCCATATCGCCCACCGCCGGCACCTTGTGCCAGACATGACGTTCGCAGGGCTGCCGCACTGTTGCCGGAAGCCCAGGTATGCACGGTCCTGGTTTGGGGGCCATGATCATTCACATCGGTTTCGATCGCGAACTCCGCGTACATCGCCGTGTTGGCCGTGCCGTCCGTAATGTCCCGTATTCTGACCGGCATGTCATTCGGACCTTCGCCCACAAACGACGCCAGACCGTTGTGATTTCCCTCCACACCGTTGTTTGAGTTCGGGAATCGAGCGGTACCGTTGTTGATGGCGTACGTGAAGTTCGCTCGACCACCATCCGTCACGCCGGCATTGGATGGGCAGTTGAATGTGGGAATTCGAATACTTGTGGGTGTGATGTTGTCGCTGCCATGCCAGCCCCAGTGTCCGTCCCACGGGTGTTGAGAGAAGTTGATGAGTTTGTATTCACTGCCGCGTTCCAAGTGCGGCAGCAGAAACACCTTGTCGGAGAATGTTCCTCGGCGACTTCCGTTCGGATGCCAGCCGACCGTGATCGGAAAGACGCTGTGCGTGTCATGGTAGTTGTGCATGGCAACCGCAATCTGCTTGAGGTTGTTCTTGCACGAAGTTCGCCGAGCCGCTTCTCGCGCCTGTTGCACGGCAGGCAGAAGCAGAGCCACCAGGATGGCAATAATCGCGATTACCACCAGCAATTCGATGAGGGTAAAGCCGCTCCGTCTCAGCCAAGACTTTGAACGCATGGTGACTCCTTGGATGAAGTGTGGCAAAGAAAAAGAAATGGGACAAGAGTCAGCTATTGCACAGGTCCGAAGTCGAACTTGCAAGCGGATTAATCTGATTTTTCGAGATTGAGCTTCAGGTTGATCTGGTCGGTGCCCGTCGCCTCGAACTCGATGGGAGTTGAGGCAAAGTCAATGTATCGGGCGGGCACAAGCCACGTGGGGGCAAGCTGGCCGGGTCCCGTTTCCGACCACCGGACAACCATCTTGTGGGTGCCCGAGTATACGCCGATTTCGAGCTTTCCTTCGATATCCGTCACCAAATTGAATGATCCGTCTTCCTCAATCTTGCTGAGTCCACCAAGCGTCATTTTCCCGTCTTTGCCGATGAGTCGCGTTTCGACAAAGCCGTCAGCCACCGGTTTGCCGTCGAAACTCAGTTTCCCCGCAACCGGCACCAACTCCTGTTTCGACATGGCTTGGAATTGTTCTTCAATCCAGCCCCGATTCAGTTCGAAGATGATCCAGCCTGTCATGCCGACGATGGCCAAACCGACAACGATTACGCCCCAATGGACCTTACGAGCCGGTCGTGGCTCGCTTGAAACAGAGGGTTGGGGTTCTGGTTGGTGATGCTCGTTCATGTCGTGAATCTCGACGGACCTAAGTATCAGACGGATTCATCGTCTGCTCGGGAATGCGGACTGGATGAACTCTTCATGCGACTCGACGACGAAATATTCGCTTCCGGCAACCACTCGTTCAAGAACGGCTTCGGTGCCGCTTGGCCAACGCACCTTAATCGCAATTTCCGAGTTTTCTCGGGGCGGCCACGCCTCGTGGGAAAGCGACATCAGTTGCAGGTAGTCGTGCGCGGAGAGGTAACTGCCGCCGCCCTTGACTTGCCGAGTCATCGTGAACTCGCCATTGCTGAGAGTCATCAGCGTGCCGATTCCGTCTCGATTGCTCCGCCTGCCGACGCACGTGAATCGAGCACAGATGGGGGCCGACACGGAATCGTTTCGCAAGATGGCGGGCGGCCCGTCCTGATGACCGACAACAAGGTCACTGTCGCCATCGTTGTCCAGATCGGCGACCACCAATGCACGTCCCACACTTGTCTTGGCGAAGTAGTCGCCACCAACCTCTGCGGCATTGAATCGGCCGTGGTGATTGCGAAACACAAGCGGGCGCTGCGCGTAGTCGCCGTCACGTCCGAGTTCAGCCAGATTGTCATCGGTATGGCCATTCGTCACGACCAAGTCTTCCCAACCGTCGGTATCGAGATCCACGAAGGCCGCGCCCCAACCCACGCGAGACATGCTGGATGCCGCCAAACCGATGCCATGACTGGTTTCGTCGAACAGCCCGTCCCCACGGTTTTCGTAAAACGCGTTGTGCTCGCCCGCATAATTCGTAACGAACAAGTCAAACCGGCCGTCGCGGTTGAAATCCGCGGCGTCGACTCCCATGCCGGCCTGGCTGGCGCCAAAGAAACTAAAGCCCGCTCCGGATTCGCGATGCCGATCAACAAAGCGTCCATGCCCGTCGCTAATGAACAACGAGTTGGGATGCAGATCGTTCCCCACATAGATGTCAACATGCCTGTCGCCGTCGAAGTCGGCCGCGATCACACCTTGCCCGCGACGAGCCTCGCCGGCACAGCCGACCTCTTCCAACACGTCGGTAAAAGTGCCATCGCCGTTGTTCCGGAGCAACGCATCGTGGACCGGTTTGACGGATTTTGGACTGCAAAAAATGCGGACTTTGTTTTTGCGATCTCCGCAGTATTTGTTGGTCGCGGGCGACCACTCCGCATAATTGCAGACGTAAATGTCCAGAAACCCGTCGTTGTTGAAGTCGAGGCACGCCGCGCTGGTGGCCCATCGCTCGTCGGAAACTCCGGCGGAATCCGGCAATTGCTCAAAGGTTCCATCGCCAGAGTTGTGGTACAGGATGTTCGCGCCGTAACAAGCGACATAAACGTCGGGAAACCCATCGTTATCGAAATCCGCGACTGCCACGCCGGCACTGTATCCGTTATGCGCAACCCCCGTTTGGACGGACACATCCCGGAATTGCCAGTCACCCAAATTGCGATACAACCGATTCATGGGCGACGATCGGCTCGAATCCAACGGAAACGGAGTCCCCGTCAGAAAGTAGAGGTCGAGGTTGCCATCGCGATCAAAGTCGACAGCACCGATGCCGCTGCCGTTCGCCGCGGGAAACGGCTTGTCGGCCGACGTCCCCGATTCATGCACAAAGTCGATGCCACAGTCCGTCATGCTCGTGAAACGGAAGTCCGTGTGCTCAATGGGAGTGCCTTGTTGATCGGTGTGGAACTGGGCGACTTCGGGCTGCGATTGTGGCTCGTGATTCGGTCGTTCTTCTTCGAACAGTGCGAGAAACAATGCAACGAGAACCCCAATACCGCATACAATCGCGATCGCGAGATTCATCCAAGATGTTCGGGGGAGCACCGCCACAAATACCCCGATCGACGAGTTGCGTTGAAACGGACCGAACCCGCCCGCGAGTGGCATTATCGGTCGCGAATCATTCAAATCGCAAGTCCGCTGCTGCGAGGTGACCAATGCCCAAACTGCCGGTCGTTGTGGTGATCTTCGCGCTGATTGCGTGCGGCGTCTTCATTGCCAACATCGTGTCATCGTCATCCACCAACGAGAACATTGCAGACGCTCGGATTGAGCTTCCCGGCGACCCACCCATGCCGTTTCCCTACCGCCGCGATCAAATCTCGCGAGGGCATTCGGACCAATTTGTCGGAGCAAACGCTTGCCGTGACTGCCACACGGCAACGTACGAGTCCTTTCTGAAAACGGCACACTCTCGAACGTCCGCGCCGGCATCCACGGATTCAATTGCCGGCAGCTTCGACTCCGACCGCAATGAGATGTCCACATCTCACGACGATCTCAAAGTCGTGATGCGGTTGGTGGCTGGTCGATACGAGCAGAGCGCCGTAACGGGGGAAGCAGGAAACCAATGCCAGCGCCACACGGAATCATTCGACATCGTGACCGGTTCGGCCAAGATGGGGCAGACTTACCTGTATTGGAAGGAAGATCTGCTGTACCAATTGCCTGTGTCGTACTTCACGGCGACCGATAGTTGGCAGAACAGTCCAGGATTCGAGGCTGATAAAGTTCGTTTTGACCGGCCGGTGACTGCTCGTTGCATGGAGTGTCACACCACTTACATGCATGCTACGCCGGCGGCGATGAACAGCTTCTCGAAGGAGCGGACCGTCTTCGGCGTCTCGTGCGAGAAATGTCACGGGCCAGGGAAGTCGCACGTGGACTACCACCGAGCGAATCCGGATGACCAATCTCCCCAACACATCACCAATCCGATCGACCTTCCCGTTGAGCGTCAAACCGACGTATGCTCGCTCTGCCACTCCGGGACGGGCATGCCGATCGAACCCGCCTTCAGCTACCGTCCTGGAAAGGTGCTTTCGAAATTCGTGTGGCTGGACCCACCCAAGCACAAATTCATAGGCAGCATCCACAGCGACAATCAACTGGCTCGACTGAAGATGAGCAAGTGCTTTCAGATGAGCGACGACATGACATGCATCACTTGTCACAATCCGCACACCAACGAGCGAGGCGACCGCGCGTTGTTTTCCACTCGCTGCCAGAAATGTCACCAGCCCAAGTCATGCGGCGAGTTCGAGCGTGTGGGCTCCTCGATCTCGCAGAATTGCATTGACTGCCACATGGCTCGCAGCACGGATCCGAAGATGGTGCTGGAGACGGCCGACCGGCGACAGTTTCCCAAGATGGCTGACCACTACATTAGACTTCTGCAAGCGAAGTGATTGGCGGTGTGGGACATCGTGTCTTCGCTCGGGACAATGGTCCCAAGCTACGGTCACGGCTGGCCGACGACCTGATACAGCGGTAAGTGGCGGAAATAAACTTCCAGCATCAACACGCGAAGCGACGTGGACATGATCCGACCGCCGGATTGTTCCCACTGGTCCGTGGGGTTCCAGGTGCCGGCCATATGGCCTTGTTTGATTTGCGAGGTTAGTAAGGTGTTGCTCATGGACTCGTTCCACTGCTGCCAATATTGGCCCTGCATGTGGTACATCACCTGAGTGCCGTAGTAGTAATAGTAACTCGTGTCGCGGCCCAACTTGGGAAGGTGACGCAGCAGATGCTCGGCACCGGCAGCCAGCCGTGGATCGTTACGTTCGGCTCCAAGATACTGCAAACACAACAACCCTTCAGCGGTCATGGCGATCTTGAAGTCCTTGCCGGTGTAGCCGAAACGACCGAGATCCTTGCCCGCACCGCCGCAGGACTTGAACCATTTCCGGACGCCGTCGAGTGTCGGCTTGGGAACATTCAGTCCAGCCATTTGGCCGCTCTTCATGGCCATGACTTGCCAGCCGACAACCGAAGTATCGGCCGGCTGATTCGGTTGATAACGCCAACCGCCCGAACCCTGATGCTGCGACTTGACGATGAAGTCAATCGCCTTCTGGGCGGCGACTTGGAACTTGGGATCACGCGTCATCGCGTACGCTTCGCACAAGGCGATCGTGGCGATGCCGTGGCTATACATGCGACCGTTGCCTTCGCCGCCCCGTGTCAGTTCGCCATCCGGCTTTTGGCCTTTGACGAGCCAGCCGACGCCCTTGGCGACGTTGTCCTTGTACTTGCCGGACAAATGGGTGTGGCCGTCACCCAAGAACGGCAGCAGTGCCATGCCGGTGGCGGCGACATCTGAATTCACATTGCCCTGGCCGTTTGCCGTCTTGCCGTCCACCGGGAGAAACTTGGTGAGACTCCAGTTGCCGCCTTCGTGTTGTTGCGTCGCCAGCCAGGCAATCCCCAACCGCACGGCTTTCAACGCGTCTTCCTTACCGCCGAACGCCTTGATCAAATCTTTCTTCGCTTCTTCGGTGACTTGGCGGAGTTGCAACATCGCTTGCAAGCCGATGTTGTCTTGGGCGTAGTACAGCAGCGGTGCCTTTGCATTGCGTTCCAGCAATCGTGATTTGAAGGGACTCGGCGCGAGCGCGACGTCCACGTTTTGCTTCGACAGGCTGCCCAGAATCAATCGCCGATTGTTGCGGCGGAACGGTCCCGAAATCTGACCGTCCGTCTTGAAAGGCACGGCGGGTGGCGTCGTATCCAAACGTGCGAGTTCAACATTCAGCCCATTGCGGACGGCGGTCGGAGTCGTGGGTACGGCGGTGACACCTTCCGACGCGGCGATTGTGTTTTCGCTAATCGGTGTGTCGGCCCCCGCAAATCGAGCCACTTCGGCTTGTGGGTTTTTACCGACTTTCATCGGTTGGGCCCCGCCGGACAACCTGCGAGCCGTTTGCCCGGAGGCTGCTACTCGTGGATTCGCGGCGGCTTTGGTGGCGGATGTCTGTTCAATGGCGCCGGTGTTCGGCACGGCGGCGAGTCCCGTACGCCGCTCCACCGTCAGTTGTTCCGTTTGAACTTTCGTCGGAGTTGTGGCTGGTCCCGGCTTTTGCAACGCCGCAGTTTCGACGGCCTGCGGTCCCGCCGGAACGACGTCCGCCGTCGACTTGCGATTCAGGTCCGCGGTCGACTGATCGCTCGATGGTCCGACAGTGCTCAACGCTCCGGAGATCGGATCGATTTTAGACAGGTCCAGTTTTGCAAGTTCGATCGTTGCCTGCGGCGTCCGACCGATCAGCGGATTCGAGAGGTTGACCGATCCGGTGAGTTGCTTGTCGAGTTGAACTTCTGCGGTTTCTTTTGCCGCGGCGTTGGGCGTTGCCGTAACTGCCGTCACTTTCGCGCCGGCGACCTGTTCATTGAGTGCTGTTCGCACGGCTTTGAGTTGCCGTTGAAGGTCCATAGGGGCCGTGTTGGACTTCGGTTGGGGCGAGGCTGTGTCCGATCCCGCGACTTCCAGAGGAATCTGCTTCAGGGCTGTCAAAGCCGTGATCGTTCTTCGCTGAAGCGGCGACGCGTTCGCGTTTGCAACTGGAGTCAGTTCTTGTCGATTGACCTTGATCGCCACGGTTTGCCGTTCAAGATCCGCGTCGGGGCCGGTCGTCTTCTTGATCGCTTCAGCAACGACTTTGTCGATGTTGCTTGGTGAAATGTTGACGTTGTTCGTCCGGTCGAGCGGGACCTGCGGAGACGCCGTCGCGGTCTCGGCGGGAGCATCCGTGGTCGTTTGTTTTTCGACCTTGGCTTCCGCGAATTCGATCGCCTGCCGGATGGCACGTCGCGGAATGGATGCCACTTGATTTGCCGGCGGCGCGACCGACTTTCGATCCACTTGAATGTCTTGGACTTGGCGGAAGGGATTCGCCGGCGCTCGCAACACGGCTTTGACTTCGTCGATGTTGACTCGGACCGGTTCCGGTGCGGAAGTCGACGCGGCATTCCGTTCCAACGAGACGGAAGTTGACGGCGTCGATTCCGAGATCTTTACGTCTTCGGCGGGCGTCGTTTGGATGTCGATCTTTGCGACTGCGAATTCGCGATCGATGTTGACTTTCCTTCTCATCAGCGGAGCGTCGGTCTTCTGCGTCGGCGGGGCGGCCTTGTTGACCACGACGTCTTCGCGAACCGGTGTTTGCGAATTCGCGGACGTCACCCGCTGCACCGTTTCCGATTCGACCTTGAAGTTTTCCGTGGTGACCGACTTGCGGGCGCGGTCGAGATTCGCGGATTCGGACTTGGCTTGATTCGGAACGTCGGTCGAGATTTCCTTGACGTTGAGGTCGGCTTTGGCAAATTCCAGCGGATTGACTCGTTGCATGCGGCGAGGCAGTGGGACGTTGTTCGGCGTGGTCATCGGCTGCGACTTATTGACGTCAACGCTGGGTCGATCGACGACTCGATTCGGCGTCTGATCCGTTCTGGTAACCGCTTCGATATTGACCTTGGGAATTGCTTCCGCGATCGGCTTCGCGGCAGCCTTTCGATCCAGATCGGCGTCCGTCGTTCTTGTGTTCGTCGTTTCGACCGATGCTTGTTCGGGACGAATCACGTCCTGCTCCAATTCGATTGGAACTCGCGTGTTGCGACGGGGGAGTTGCGGAGCGTCGGTGAGCGGCGTGGGATCGTTCTTCGCCAATTCGATCACTTCACGAGGTCGCTCGGCGGCGTCTTCTTGAACCGCCTTCACCTCATCCAAGGTGACCGTTTTTTCCTGCATCAGTTTTCTAATACGGCTGTTCCGTGTGAGTAGCGGCTTGGTCTGCTCGGGTTGCGGCGGTGTCTTTGGGAGTTCTTCCGGGACGAAGACTTTCGGCGTATTGCGTTGCAACTTCATGGGCAAATTGACGAACGCTCGGTCGGTTGGAATCGGCACATTGGGTGTCTCGGTAACTTGCCGTTCGACTTGCGGGACATCGACGGCTTCTCGTGCCTGCACATCACCAAGCTTTTCCCAGGCCTTTTCGCCCGCGTTATGGGATTGGTGGCTTCCGGTGTTGTCTTCCGACGCGGTCAACCCCTCCAGCGCACTTTTGACCTGAGCCAACAAGATCGGATCAAAGGTCACCAGAAACGCGCCGAGCCCCAAAAACAAATGCATCAACAGGGCCAGCAAGAAAAACGTCGGCACGCTGGCTCGTTTGACGGTCATGCGGCGGAAGAACCACACCAGCGATCCGATCAGCAGGATCAACAACAGGATCAACAGCAGCCAGACCCAATTGTCGGACACAAATGCGATCAACGCCGACCAGTTCGCTGCATCCCATTCGCTGACGAATTCGACTTCGCCCGCCGTGCTGGCGAACAGCGAATACTTGTTTTCCAGATGGTCCGCTGCGCCCTTGTTGCCATTGGAGTTGCGTGAAAAGAACAGCCGAAATCCCTCGGCGGACAGTGCCGGTTCGATCTCGTTGGCCGCCGTATTGATGCTGCTGCCG
>JAQBZS010000115.1 GCA_027622115.1 Planctomycetota bacterium
CAGGTGTATTTCGTCCACAATCGAGTCAAGAACATTGAGGAGATTGCTCAGACGCTTCAGAAAATCGCGCCGGAAGCCACGATCGGCATTGTTCACGGACAAATGAACGAAAAGGATTTGGAACGCGAGATGTTGGCGTTCGTGTCGGGCCAGACGGACATTCTGGTAGCGACGACGATCATCGAAAGCGGGCTGGATATTCAGAACGCCAACACGATGTTCATCCATCAAGCCGAGATCTACGGACTCGCCGACATGCACCAACTTCGCGGTCGAGTCGGTCGGCATACGCATCGGGCATATTGCTATTTGATCCCCACGGTCGACAAGGTGCTGACGCCGACGGCGGCCAAGCGATTGAAGGCCATCGAGGAGTACACGGAATTGGGAGCCGGCTTCAAGATCGCCATGCGGGATCTCGAAATCCGCGGAGCCGGCAACATCTTGGGCACGGAACAGAGCGGACATATTTCGCAGGTCGGCTACGAGTTGTATTGCCAACTGCTGGAGAACGCGGTGCGTCGGCTGAAGAATCTGCCGCCTCGCGATCAAATGCACGTGGCGATCGACTTACCGGTTTCGGCCTTCGTTCCGCCCTCGTATGTGCCTCCGGGACGGCAGAAGATCGAGGTGTATCGCAAGTTATCGCAGGTGCGGACGGTCGAAGAATTGGCGGAAGTTGCCGAGGAATTGCGAGACAGATTCGGACCGGCACCGCCGGACTTGCAGCGATTGTTGCAAGTCAAGGAACTGCAGGTTTTCGCTCGGCACTGGCAAATCGACGACATCCACCTGGAGGGCGATGAATACGCCGTCTTCAGTTATCGCAAGCCCGCACTGATTCACGCGCTGGCGGAGCGAGTCGGTCGCCGGCTGCGAATCGTGGATACGCGGTTCGCTTATTGGATTCTGGAAGCCGATGTCGACAACGACGAAGAACTTCTGGCGGACTTGCGATACGTGCTGGAGGTAGTTCAGGACTAACCCAGTTGCTGTCGCGGCACTGTCGCCGTAGGCCGAGACCAGTGCCGCATAGTCATATCGCCGAGGGTGCTCGCACTTGTCGACGATCCGATCCAGTGTCCACGCCTGGGCTCCGTACTTCCGTTTGAGGGTCGGGCCGAGCAGGAAGTGATCGCCGCGCATATGCGAAATCCCAAACGCGTCGATCTCTTTCAGCCCCAGATTCACGCACATGCCGACGATGATCTCATCCAGCATCGATTCGGCAAAAACGCCGCAATCGAGGATCAAGCCCGCCGTTGTCGGACACGATGATCGCGAAGTTTTTCCCCTTGGTCTTGCGGCTGAGTTGTAGAGATGCGGCGTCACGTGGTTGATCAACGGCACGGCCGGGCTGGAGATCAAGTCCCGCTGTTGGATAAACTGAAACAATCGTGAATGAAAGGCTCGTGTTTCGTAAACAACGTCCGGCAGCTAGAATGGCTGAGAGGCGAACGGCTCACGCAAATGCGGCGGAGTTTGCGAACTATATCCAATGCCTAGATCACTCACCGACATCCAAGAACTACGAACGATTCTCGGACGGCTTAATGCCGAACGAAGAGCGGCGGCTAGCGCGCCGATATATCATGAAACGAAATACGTCGAGCGCGCACAACGACTCCATCGCCAACTTGCCCTTGAGGTTGAAAGTCGACAGGGAAAGGCACCCATGGAAAGACGCACTGGCCTTCAACCCGGCGCATCCGCCATCTCATCTGCACATCAATCAGACGCCGCTTGACGAATATGAATCGTTACGCGATGCAGGTACTCACTCTCCCGCAGAATTGCGACTCACGGTCGGCGTTCCGAATCCGCTGGCACTGATACTTTCCGTGGCTGCGTGGAAGCGCCGGATGTGAGCTGTCATCAAATCGTGGATACGCGGTACGCCTATCGGATTCTGGAGCATGTCGACAACGACAAGAACTTCTGGCGGATTAGCGATTCGTGTTGCAAGTTATCACGGAATGATCAAGATCAGACCGGTGATCGCCGCGCCCTCGGCGAGCGCGCCCGCCGAACTGAGTGGCGGAAGGTAATTGTCCGCGAACGAGTACTGAGTGCATTGGCGGCATTCGCCTCGGCCCCAGACGCAGTTTTGCGGCGGTTCGGCAGCCAGACGGTACGGCAAGAGGGCCGTCGTCGTCACAAAGTGAGTTGCAGAAACGAGATTCTGATACAGGCCCAGGGAAACGCCGCAGCGTTCCAGATTCGAATCCTCGTAATAAAGCGGTCGGTGATAGAAGCAATAGTGCATACCAATCGGGACTCGCGCGTCTTCGGCCTTGTAGCACAGCTCTTTAACTGGGGGACAGTCTTTCATGGACAGCGACTGATCGACGGGCACCACGGCATTGCCTTTGAGCGCGACTTTCGGCAGTCCGATGTTGACCGAGATTTCGTCAATTCTCTTGTTAAGTACGGTGTCGGGAGCAACTGCTAGGTTGACTTTGCCAGCCACATCTTCAGCGTTGAGCCCGCCCTTGGCACCTGAATCCGCTTTGGACTTTTCCTGCCACCACGTCAATTGGACCTTGCCGTTTTGGATTGGGCGGGGTGCGGCGGGGACCGGAAGCAACTCGTTCGGTCTTGCCGACGATGGGTTTCCCTTCGGCAAGTTGGCGGGTCCGGGCCACCACTTCAGTGATTCGTCGCGCTTCGGCAGAGCGACTGTCCGCATGCTTTCCGTGCGTCGGGCTTGCTCGTCGGCTGAAGGGCGATGACGCCCAATGGAGTTTTGGCGAATCGTTGCCGGAGTCAATCGAGCGGACGGGCTCGGTTGAACGGCAGCCGGGCGAATTGAAGGCTTGGTTTCGGGCTTGCCGGCCCACCACTTCAGATCGCCTTGCTCTCCACGATCCCGAGCGACATTAACTGGTCGAGCGACTTCGACGGGTTGGACGGCGTGGCTGCGATCCAGCTTCCGAAAGAAATCGTCTTCGTCGTCGGCTCGCACCGTTTGAATGACAACGGGCATCGCCAAGAGCCCCGCTAGTGCGGCTCGGATCAGGTTGGAAGGATGGAATCGTTTCACCGTGAACGCCCCTTAATCAATCAACTGTTGATGTGATTTCGCGATTCCCGCCAAATGACCCGACGGTCAACGGCTGGAGACCAGGCATGAAGCGCGCGAAGTTGACGCCGAACACGCACACCAGCCATTCACTAGATCGACCACGATCACGAGACTCTTCAGTTCTCTTGACTCATACGCGTCACTCCAATCCGGATGTTCCACAGAATCAAGCCTCAATTCGTACATGCGTCCCAAATTGCCGGACGCTCAAACTCGGCCTGAACCCCGCCGTCCGACAACACAGCGCGCGTGGCATCGGCTCCCGACTCCGTGCATCGGGCGGCAATTAAGTCGCTTTCAAATTGGCCGGGACTTTGACAAAACACCACATCCAAACCATTCACTTCAAGAAGCTTCCTGAAGAACCGGGACTGGCTGGCTTTGCCCAAAAAAGGGGGACAAGCACCAACATGTTGCGGTTTGAAAAGCGACATGCACAACATGCAATTCAGTTCCGAAATTCAACATGTGGGTGCCTGTCCCGCTTTTTCAAATAGCTTCTACAACCGGAGCGATCTCATGCGTCGACGTGGATTTACCTTGGTCGAATTCGCCGTGGTGGCTGCCATCGTGGCCGTGACCCTCTCCATTTCATTGCCGGCGATTCAGGAGGCTCGGCAACAATCCCGCCAGTTGTCGTGCAAGAACAATCTCAAGCAGATTGGACTTGCTCTGCACAACTACCACGACGTCTACGGCGGATTTCCACCCGGTTGGGTTTCGCAAAACTGGTCCGCCGACACGCGTGCGGTCGCCGGATGGCAAGTTTCGATCTTGCCGTTCATCGAGCAGATCAACGTGTATAAGAAGTTCGAATTTGGGCTGCGATCGATGCCGGATGCGAATGAGCTGTTGCAGACGGTGATTCCGGTCTATCGCTGCCCGGCAGATGCAACGCTGGCCGTCAATCCGTTTCGCGACAAGTATGGAACGTCGAATTACTCGGGAAATTACGGCGACGTTCGACCGCCGCGATTTGGGCTTGGTCGCGAGTCGGTACACTGGCCGGGAGCTGCGGAATCCGAACGGCGGACGAACGGTATGTTCTGGTGCAACAGCATGGTTCGGATGCGCGACATCACAGACGGCACATCCTACACGATCTTTGTCGGAGAACGCGGCATCAGCAGTCTGGCGGGAATCTGGGCGGGGGCCGTGCGGAATCGGTTTGAAGATGACGTCGTGACGGATTGCAGCGATCTTTCTCGGCTCAACGAATCGACGACCGGGTTCTCCAGCAGCCATCCCAACGGCGCGAATCTCTTGCGAGTCGACGGTTCCGCCTTCTTCTTGTCGAACAAGGTCGAGAGTCGCCCCGCGCCGCAGGAGCCGCGAGGCCGCATGGGGGTCTATCAAATGTTGGCCAATCGCCACGACGGAAATGTAATTCCGGAAGATTTCTGATGTCCCAATCTCGCACTCTTCGAAGTATTTGAACCGAAATCTTCCAAAGGAATGCTGCGACATGTCTCAATCGCAATATGAGGAATTGACCCGTCAACTCGTGCAGATTTCACTGCTGGGTTCCTGCGGCAGCGTGCTGGGTTGGGACGAGCAAACGATGATGCCGCCCAAAGGGGCCGAACACCGGGCCAATCAATCCAGCTTACTCGCCGGCATGGTGCATGAACGCTCGACCGACTCGCGGCTGGGCGAATTGCTCAACGACTTGGAACAGTCGGGCGAGTATGCGGACGAACGACCGGAATCCGCCAATGTGCGAGACGCGCGTCGCCGCTTCGATCGCGCCACCAAGCTGCCGAGAAAATTGGTCGAGGAAATGAGTCGCGTGTCCACGTTGGCGCAGCACGCGTGGGTCGAAGCTCGGAAGAAGTCCGACTTTTCGCACTTTCAACCTTGGTTGGAAAAGACGGTAGCGTTGAAACGCGAAGAAGCGGCAGCCATTGGATTCGCGGACGGCGGCGTGCCGTACGATGCACTTTTGGATGAGTACGAACCCGGCATGAGCACGGCGGAAGTCTCGGCGGTTTTCACGCCGCTTCGCGAGGGACTTGTCGAACTGGGAGCCGCGATTCGAAACAGCGGCATCGAACCCGATGCGTCGATCATCACTCGGCGGTATCCCATCGATGCTCAGCGTCGGTTCAGCCGATTTGCGGCCGAGAAGATTGGTTTCGATTTCGAAGCGGGTCGCATTGACGAAGCGCCGCATCCGTTTTGCAGCGGCTTCGGTCCGGGCGATTGTCGGCTGACGACTCGTTATGACGAGCATCATTTTTCCGGCGCGTTTTTCGGGACGCTGCACGAAGCCGGACATGGGATGTACGAACAGGGACTCGACAACAGCTACTACGGCACGGCGATGGGCCATTCCTGTTCGCTGGGCATTCACGAATCGCAATCCCGCATGTGGGAAAACTTCGTCGGACGGGGCCGAGCATTCTGGGAGCACTTTTATCCGTCGGCTCAGCAGGAATTCCCCGAAGCACTGGGCGAAACATCGGCTGATGAATTTCACCGCGCGGTCAACGACGTGCGGTCCTCGCTGATCCGGGTCGAGGCCGATGAAGTGACATACAACTTGCACATCATGATTCGATTCGAACTCGAACAAGCCCTGGTCACCGGCGATCTTTCCGTGACCGATGTGCCCGCTGCTTGGAATCAGGCGTACCGCGATTATCTCGGGATCGAACCGCCCACCGCTGCGGACGGCTGTTTGCAAGACATTCATTGGAGCGGCGGGATGTTGGGTTACTTCCCGACCTACGCGTTGGGCAACATGTACGCGGCCCAATTGTTCAACGCGGCTCGCCGAGACCTCGGCGATCTGGACGCGATGTTCGCTCGTGGGGAATTTTCGCCGTTGAAGGATTGGCTGAATAAGAACGTGCATCAGCGCGGCATGCAGTATTCCGCAGGGCGATTGGTCGAGATCGTGACCGGTGAGCAGTTGTCGCACGAACCGCTGTTGGCGCATTTGAAAAGTCGGTTCGAACCGCTTTATGGGTTAGCGTAAGAGTCCCGCGTGGTCGCATCGCGACGGGGCTTTCCGCACAGAGCGCGGAGCTACGCGCCTGTGAACGCATCGGATCAGCGAGGCGGAAGTCCTCGCCAGGGATTGATTGTGACCCGTATCTGAAGGGAACCGCGTCCTTGTGAAAGGGGGTGGAGAGCAATGCCGAGACTGACGGGAATGACCTACCTGATTCCGCACCAAGAACCACGCAATCCATTGGCACGGGTAAGTGAGTTCTCAGCTCTTGGTGGCCGCGAACCTATCCCATTATTTCCGTGATGAGGTCGTCTTGGGCGAAGAAGTCATCCGCGTCGGTGGGTGCGTCCGCGTTGGCGAGCAATATGCCGAGCGATTCGAGGTCGGCCGCTTGCGATGACTCGGATGTGCGGCGGGTGTTGATCGGTGACGGTTGATGAACCGCATCAGTTTCGGCATCTGCGGGGGCATCCGTCGGAGTCGGGTCGACCGCAGCGTCCGGAGTTGGCAACACCACGAGCTGTTCGACGGCTCGCCCGAGGACGTGCATCGCCAGCAGTTGGCCGGAAGCACTGAGAACCGGTGGCTCGGCGTCGGTGTGGGGATCGCCGTCGGCAGCGGAGGCGGCGATTCTGCCTGCGTCGGATTCGGTTGATTCAGTGTCCAGTGCCACCACGTCAAAGTTGACCGTGAATTGGTGTTCGAGGCTCCAGTTGTGAGTGCCGTTGACGTTGGTGCCCTTAATCCACACCGAGTAATCGCCGGGCGGGAGATCCTTGGTCGCCGTGGCGATCGTCGTCGTCAGGCCCGTGAGTCGGACGAACGCCACGCTGGGAGTGGCGCGTTCGGCGAGCCACAGTTGGTATTCCACGATGTTCGCGCCGGGAGTCCAGGCGAAGGTGGGACGTGCGTTGGGGGTCGTCGCACCCGGAGCCACGATGACCGGGCGGGCGGGTTGAGCGGCGTCGATCGTGAACGTCAACGCCGCGCTCGATGGGCCAGCGGTTCCCACTTCGTTCGTGCCGGTGACCACCACGCTGTAAGTGCCGTCGACGATCGGCGAACTGGGCGTGAACGATGTGGTGCTCAAACCCACTTCGTTGATGATCACGGTGCTCGTTGCTGTGTCCGTGACCACCAGATTGTATCGCGTGGCGTTGACGACCGATCGCCAAGCGAATGTGGGTGTTGCATCGGTGGTCGTGGCAGCCATCGTGCTCGTGATTTGAGGCGCCGTTGTCGGCACGCCCAACGCAACCGTGAACGAGATCGAGGACGTCCAACCACTGCGCTCGTTCAACTGGTTGAACGCTTGCATGTTGAAGTGGTAGCCGTCCGCCGCCAGCACGTTGGTGTCGGGGATGGTGAAACTTGTGCCGGTGATGTTCTTTTGGCGGAAGACTTCCGTGCCGGTGCTCGTGTCGACGATCGAGATCTCGACGTTGTCGGTGTTGACGTCTTGCGTCCACGTAAAGGTCGGCGTGGCGTCGTTGATCGTGCCGGTCGGCGTGAGCGGGACCGGTTTCGCGGGCCGATTGATGTCGAGAGTGACCGTGTGTGGCGCGTTCCACGGGCTGTAGACGCCGGCCAGGTTCTTGCCGCGAACCCGCACGTCGTAGTCGCCTTCCGCCATGTTGATCGTCGCGGTGAACGAATTCGTCGTCAGCGTCTTTTGGCGGATGACTTGGTTGTTGGTCGACAACTCGACAACGCTCAAGTCGAACATCGCCACGTTGGGATCGTCGGTCCACTCGAATGTTGGCGTCAGCTCGGTGACCGTGCCGTTGGCGGCGGGACTGGTCACGCTCGGCTTCACCGGATTGGATGCCGTACTCACGTTGATGTTGAAGAGCGTGTTGCTGGTGCCGAAGTTTCCGTCGTCCGCGACGATCCGCACATTGGTGATGTTGACGTCGCCGCTGCCGGGCGCGCCGCTAAACGTGTTGGTGCCCGAGTCGAAACTGAGCCACGTCGGTAGTGGATCGCCGTTCCCCGAGTACGCGGACAGCGTCAGCGTGTCGCTCACGTTCGGATCGAAAAACGTGTTGGTCGGCACGGTCCAATTCAGCAACTTACCGGCCCGGAGTGCCACGTCCGTTGGCGTGTTGACGACGTAGGGCGAAATGTTGCCGTTTGGTGTCATCGCCGACGAACTGGTGGTGATCGGTCCGGTGCCGAGCTGCGTGGGAGTAATGCTCCGAATCACGGCCCCCGTCTCACCGTCGATGACTTGCCGACCCACACCGGTGCTGCCGTCGCTCGGACCGACGATCACATCATCCACGCCGTCCCCGTCGAGATCCGCGGCCGTCACAGCCACACCACCTCTGAAGGCTGGATCGTAGGCGAAGAAGCTCTGCAACACGCTCCGGTCTTGGCCCGAAAATACGACCACATGCGGCCCGCCGCCAGGACCGGCACCCGTGACGATGTCTGCGTAGCGGTCGCCGTTGAAGTCGCCCGAACCGACAAGCACGCCGCCCGCGAATGTGGGATCGTACGCGAAGAAGTCATGCACGATCGAGCCAGTCACGCCGTCGAACACTTTGACATTGGGACCGCCGCCGGAACCGGGTCCGACGATAATGTCCGGTGTGCCGTCGCCCGTGACATCGCCCGCCGCGACATTGACGCCGCCGAGAAACGTGGACGTGTAGACAAACTGATCAAACAGCAGGTTTTGCGGATTGGTGCCGTCGAAGACTTTGACGTGCGGTCCGCCGCCCGCGCCGGGTCCGGTGAGAATGTCCGCCACGCCGTCTCGATTGAAGTCCGCCGCCGCGACATTCACGCCGCCCCTGAAGTTGACGTCATACGCCATGAATTCGAAGAGGAACGCCCCGTTTGCATTGAAGACTTGTACGTGAGGCCCGCCACCCGCCTTGGCCGCCGCGATGATGTCCGCGCGTCCGTCGAAGTTGAAGTCGCCGGTGGTGACGTTCGATCCGCCTTGGAAGTTCGCCGCGAACGGCGTGACGGCGAGCGTTTGACCGGAGTCGAGATCGGTGACCGTGATTGCATTCGGCGAGCCACCTGTGTTCACCGTCAGGCTGGACGTCGTAATCAGTTGCTGTGCGAAGTCGTCGTTGGTGACCGTGGCCACGCCGCCCATCGAGGGTCCGCCACCCGCGAAGGCAACTCCAGCATCGCTGAGGTTGCTGAACCGCAGGATGAAGCTCTCGTTCTCTTCGATCCTGCCGTCGCCAGCGACGTCCACGATCAATGTGGCGGACGTGTCGCCCGCAGCGAAGCTCAGCGTGCCGGAAAGCGACGTGTAGTCATTGCCGACGGTGGCCGACACATCTTCGGTGGCGTAATCCACGCTGAAGTTGCGGCCGACGATCTTGTCCAAGTCAATGTTGAACACGAACGGGCTGACTCCCAAATCGCCTTCCTGCACCACCACGTCGGTGATATGCATGATCGCGATATCGTCATTGACGATCGTGCCGGTGCCTTGGTTGTCGGCAAAAGTCACATCGCGGCCGACCGCCTGGATATTGGACAGGTCCACAATGAAGTCTTCATCAAATTCGACCACGAGATCGCCGTTGATGTCGATGGTGACGGTCCGAGTCTGGTTGACTCCACCGTTGGCATTGAAGGTGACCGAGCCGGATTTGCTGGCGAAGTCGTCGCCGTCGAACGTGCCCGAATTCAGCCCGGTTTCGTCTTCGGCTTCGTTCGAAATGGTGGCGGTGGCGAAGTCCACAACCACGTTCGCATCGACTTCCGCATCCAGCGTGACCGTGAACGTGAAGGCCGTGGTGCCGCTGTTTCCTTCATCGAGCGATACGTCGTCAATGCTGATCGTGGCACTGTCGATGTTGGTGATCGTGGTCACGTTGCTCGTGTGACCCAACCAGATTTGACCGTCTTGATCGTCGTTCAAATTGCCGAGTACCAAGTTGATGGTTTCGTCGAGTTCCACCACGTTGTCGTCGTTCACGTCAACCACGACATGCCGCACCGTGCCGCTGCCGTCGCCCACTGGGAACGTCAATGTTTGCGTGCCGATGGCGGCGAAGTCGTTGACACTGGTGGCCGAACCGCCGCCGATATCCGTGACGTCGACCGAGACTTCGACCGCCAACGCCGGGAGACCGGTCCCAGACCCAGCCAGCGTCAACGTGACCTCGATCGTTTGCGCACCGGCTTCTTCGCTCAGTGTGTTCGTCGCCGAAAGATCCAGCACGGCCGTGTCGTCGTCGTCGATGGTCGATGTATTCCAAGTGTTGCCCAACGACGCTCGACCGTCCAAGTCCGATCCGCCGCGGTTGGATTGCAGGTTGTCCAGCATCAAGCTGAAGGACTCGTCGCCTTCAACCAGTCGGTCGTTGATCGGCGTGAACGGCACGCTGCGTTCGGTGCCGTTGGTGTCGCCAGCGACGAACGTGATCCGAGCCGGTGCCGCGACCGGCGAGTAATCCGTGCCGCTGATCGCGATCCCACTGAAGACGTCCGAGATGTCCACGGTCAACGTGACGCCCGCAGCGATCGTCGCGATGCCGCCATCCCCATCGGTGGTCGTGAGTGTCAGGCCGATGTTTTGCGTGCCTCCCGCTTCATCGATGATGCCCGTGGCCGTGATGTCGATTACCGCCGTTTCGTTGTCCTCGATCGTGGTGGTGTGCGTTGTATCGCCGAGCGAAACTTGGCCGTCGAGCGTTGAGGACAAATCGCCAATCCGCAGGTCGACGGTTTCGTCACCTTCCAGCAGTTGATCGTCGTTGACGTCGAGCGTCGCGCTGCTGGAGTCGATCGTTGCTCCGTCGCCTATTGCGAACGTCAACACGGGAGTCCCAAACGCGGTCGACAGATCGGCCGCTTCTGCGGAACCCGTCCCGGCGTTGCTTGCCGTCACAGTGATCGAAGTGTCGAGACCGACCGTCCCCGTCCCAAAGCCCATGATCAACAAGACCGCGTTGACCGTGGGATCGATGGACTCGTCGTTCGACCGATCGGCGGTGAAGTCCACGACGCCGATTTCGTTATCCACGATTGTGACGGTGAGAGTGGTGTCGTTTTCGGTCACTTGACCGTCGAGATCGTTCGACAGCGTCCCGGCGAACGTCAAGTTCACGGTCTCGTCGCCTTCCAAACGCCGATCGTCGTTGACGTCGAGCGTCGCGCTGCTGGAGTCGATCGTCGCGCCGTCGCCTGTTGCGAACGTCAACACGGGCGTCCCGAACGTGGTGCTCAAATCGGCGGGTTCTTCGCTGCCGGTTCCGGCGTTGCTTGCCGTCACGCTGAAAGATGTGTCGAGACCGACCGTCCCGGTCCCAAAGCCCATGATCAACAAGACCGCGTCGACCGTGGGATCGATGGACTCGTCGTTCGACTGATCGGCGGTGAAGTCCACGACGCCGATTTCGTTGTCTTCGATTGTGACGGTGTGCGTGGTATCGCCTTCGCTGACCTGACCATCAAGGTCGGACGACAGCGTCCCGGCAAACGTCAGGTTGACGGTCTCGTCGCCTTCCAAACGCTGATCGTCGTCGATGTCGAGCGTCGCGCTGCTGGAACTGATCGCTGCCCCGTCGCCGGTCGAAAACGTCAAGGTCTGCGTGCCATAGGCTGCGTAGTCCGTGACGCTGGTAGCCGACCCGCCTGTGGCATCGGTCGCGTCCACGGTCAGCGTCACGTCCAGACCGATGGTGCCCGTTCCGGTCGAGCCGATCGTCAGCGTGGCGTTCTGAGTCGGATCACTCGCTTCCGCCGTCGCGGCATCCGCGGCAAAGTTGATCGTGCCCGTCTCGTCGTCCGTGATCGTCGCGGTGTGCGTGGAGTCGGTGATCGACACCTGACTGTCCAGATCGTCCGACAAGTTGCCGAGCGACAGGTCCACGGTCTCGTCGCCTTCCAGACGGCGGTCACTGGTCACATCCAGCGTGGCGTTGTCCGACGTGAG
>JAQBZS010000116.1 GCA_027622115.1 Planctomycetota bacterium
ACGTCAAAGCGGGCTCCATGCCGCGGGCAGGTGATCTCCGTCCCGTTGAGCGGCCCTTCGGTCATGGGCTGACCATCGTGTGTACATACATCGTCAAACGCGTAGAACTTGTCGCCAATGCGAACGAGCAATACCGGAAAATCGTCGACAAGTATCGACTTACGACCGCCGGGCTCGATCTCGTCGATCGACGCAACCTGTTCGAATTCCGCCATGTTTTTCGATCCGCGTAGCACAGGCTGTCGGCCTGTTTTCGATGACTAATTTTCAATGACTAAGTTCGAGTTTGTCACGTTCCGAGGTCGGGCTTACGTCTTTCAGATTTGGCGGGCGTTGGACTTTGGATTCACCATGATTGTCTGCCCGCCAAATCTGAAAGTTGTAAGCCTGACCCCATGTCCTCAAATTCCGCGTTTGTTGAAAGCAGTTCAGTTCGCCACGTTTGGTTTTCGGGCGATGTGGTTGATTCGACGTTCCTATGCAAAACGCGCGAGTCGGGAACTTGGGGGTCAGGCTTACGAATTTCAGATTTGGCGGTTTGTCGTTGTTGGTGAATTTCGAGCCAAACGCCAGCCAAATCTGAAATACGTAAACCTGACCCCGTTCCTAATCGCCGATGCCGAGTTTTCGCTCGACGGCTTGGCTTAATGTCTCGCGTACGACTTCAACCGGGATGCGGTCATAAACCAGTTGAAAGAAGCCGTCCACGATCATGTGCATCGCTTCGTAGCGGCTTAGTCCTCGGCTCATGCAATAGAAGACCTGCTCATCATCGACTCGCCCTGCGGTCGCACCGTGTGTGCAACGTACATCATCCGCTTCAATCTCCAAGCCGGGGATCGAATCATTTCGACATGTATCGCTGAGCATCAGCGCGTCGCTGCGTTGATAACCGTCCGTCTTTTGGGCGTCTCGTTCAACACGAATCATGCCGCGCCAGATGACGCGGGCACGATCTCTGAGCACTTGCTTGTACAACAAATCGCTGCGGGTATCGGGCGAGTTGTGTGACTGCTGCGTGTAGTACGAAATCAACTGCCGATCCGTCGCGAACGTGACGCCGTTGACTTCTGCGTTGGAACCTCGACCGTCCAATTTCACGTCCTGATGGATGTGTGCCAAGCGAGCCCCTAATCCACCAACCGTCCATTGCAACGAGGCATCCGCACCGACTCGGCCCGTCTGATGTGCGATGTGGTAAGTCCGCTGGTTCCAGTTCTGAAGTTGTACGTACCGCAGCCGAGCTTCGCGTCCAAGCAGTAACTCGACCGCGCCAATGTGCAGGCCCGAATTATCGTTGGTCGCGGATGCGGTTTCTTCCAGCAGCGTGGCGGATGCGCCGTCTTCGAGAACCACGAGTGTGTGACTAAGATCGGCAGCACCGGCTGCCGAAAGTCCAATCAAACTGTGTAGTGGCTGCTCGATCTCGACGCCGCGAGGCACGAACAACACATTACCACCCGTCCAAAAAGCTGCGTGCCATGCGGTGAAGCGATCGGCGTCGGGGCGAACGGCATTCGTCATGAAGTATTGCTGCACGATTTCCACGTGCTCGCGGACGGCCGTTGAGAGATCGCAGAACACCACGCCCTTGGCAGCCAGTGCGGCGTCAAGTTGTTCGACGTGATTTCGGCCATCGACCTGCGCGACGTTACCGGCAAAGTTGGTGCGATCCGCCATGAGCGTTTTGAACTCGGAAACCGAGTCATTGCGTTGCAACGCATATTGGCTCGGGCGAAATGATCGAAGATCGACCCGTTTCCACTCTTCCTGATCGAGCGGCGCGTTCAACTTTTCCTGGAGCGTCAAAAACGCCCGGCGACGAGCGTCCACGACCCAGCCGGGTTCGTCGCGGCTTTCGATAAAGCGGTCGAACGCGTCTTGGCCGAAGCCGGCAATGAGTGATGTATCCACGGCGGTAGAGTTCATGGCTTTCGAGGCGGGCTGATGTTGGGCAAAGTCGCGTCGTTTAACCGTCAGCCGAAGGCGTACGTGGGCTTAGATACCAGCACGCGTACGCCTGCGGCAGACGGTTAAACTTCAAGAGAACTCGGGATTAGCCAACGGATCCTTCCATCTGCAATTCGATCAGTCGATTCAGTTCGACGGCGTATTCCATCGGCAGTTCTTTAACCAGCGGCTCGATAAAGCCGGTCACGATCATCGCCGACGCTTCGGCTTCCGATAGCCCGCGACTCATCAAGTAGAACAACTGCTCTTCGGCAATCTTCGAAACGCTGGCTTCGTGTTCGATCGCCACGTCGTTTTCGTCGACTTCGATATACGGATACGTGTCGCTGCGGCTATTCGAATCGAGAATCAACGCGTCGCAAACCACATTGGACTTGCAGTGTTTCGCGTCGTTATTCACTTTGACCAAGCCCCGGTAACTGGCTCGACCACCGCCTTTGGAAATGCTCTTGGAAACGATCCGGCTGGACGTGTTCGGAGCACAATGCACCATCTTGGCACCGGCGTCCTGGTGCTGCCCCTTGTTGGCGAAGGCAATTGAAAGCGTCTCGCCGCGAGCACCCGGTTCCATCAGATAAATCGCCGGATACTTCATTGTGATTTGCGAACCGAGGTTGCCGTCGACCCATTCCATCAACGAGTCGCCGTACGCCATCGCTCGCTTGGTCACCAAGTTGTAGACGTTGTTGGACCAGTTCTGAATCGTGGTATAGCGACAGCGACCGCCTCGTTTGACCACGATCTCGACTACGGCGGAATGCAGGCTGTCCGTGGTGTAAGTCGGAGCCGTGCAACCTTCGACGTAATGCACCGAGGCACCTTCATCGACGATGATCAACGTCCGTTCGAACTGTCCCATGTTTTCCGAATTGATCCGGAAATAAGCCTGCAACGGGAATTCGATCTCCACGCCCTTGGGGACGTAGATGAACGAACCGCCCGACCACACGGCCGAATTCAATGCAGCGAACTTGTTGTCCGCGGACGGAATGATCGTCCCAAAGTACTCGCGGAATATTTCCGGATGGTCGCGCATCGCGGAATCGGTGTCGGTAAAGATGACGCCCTTGTTCTGCAAGTCTTCCAGCAAGCTGCCGTACACGACTTCGGATTCATACTGGGCCTTCACACCCGACAGGTATTTCTTTTCCGCTTCCGGAATGCCGAGCCTGTCGTATGTTTCGCGAATGTCGGCCGGGACGTCTTCCCAGTTTTGTTCCTGACGATCGGACGCCTTGACGTAATAGAAGATATTCTGGAAATCGATCGTGCTCAGGTCCGCGCCCCATTTGGGCATCGGCTTATCGAAAAACGTTTGCAAGGCGTCGAGCCGGAAATCACGCATCCACTGCGGCTCGTTCTTCATCTCGGAAATCTGTTCGACGATTTCCCGATCCAACCCCTTGCGGCTGGTGAAGACGTATTCGTTGGTCGGGTAATGAAACCCGTACTCGTACGCATCTGTTTCGACTTCGCTTTTGAGATCGGTCGCCACGGCATTGCCTTTCGCCGGTTTGTCTTGGATTGGTGGAGTCAGCCGCTTAAACCGCGACCGCTTCCTCTTTTGCTGCTTTTGCTGCTTCCTCTTCCGCGGCGACATCGGGGTGCCGTTCGCGAACCACTGTGTATCCGTCGGCGTGCAGGTCGTGCGCCAACTGAGCGTCGCCGGTTTCCACAATGCGTCCCGCCAGCATCACGTGCGTAAACTGCGGGCGATTGAATTCCAGCAATCGTTCGTGGTGGGTGATGATCAACACGCCCATGTCCGGACCGGTCAATCGGTTGATGCCTTCGCTCACGACATTCACGGCATCCGTGTCGAGCCCACTGTCTGTTTCGTCGAGAATTGCAAACTTGGGCTTCAGCATCGCCAATTGCAGAATCTCCATGCGTTTCTTTTCGCCGCCGGAAAACCCGTCGTTGAGATACCGTCGAGCAAACGCGAGATCCATGCCCAACGCTTCCATTTCCTGCTTGATTTCCTTGCGAAACTCTCGCATGGCGACCAAACCTTCACCTTCCTTGCGTGCGGGATTTCGCACGTTGGACACCGCATGTCGCAAAAAGTCCGCGACCTTCACACCCGGAATCGTCACCGGATATTGCAGAGCCAAAAAGATGCCCATGCGAGCCCGCTCGTTAGCATCCAACTCGACGAGATTGACTCCGTCGATTTGAATCGAGCCGTCCGTGATTTCGTATTTGGGATGGCCGGCCAATGCGTACGCCAGCGTGCTTTTTCCTGAGCCGTTTGGCCCCATCAACGCATGCACTTCTCCGGGGCGAATCTCAAGATTCACACCTTTGAGGATTTGAGTGCCGTCAACTCCGACATGCAAGTTTTCAATCTTCAGCAAACTGCTCATGTGAGTTCTTATCCAGTACGAGTCCGTAACGAAGGCGCACCGTCATTCCATTGACGTTTCAAATGTCAAACAGGGGTTGTCACACAGGGTGGGATCGTTGCCAGGCGGGGTCGACGATCAAACGCCAACAGCGGCACAACCGGAATGGTGCGGAACAGGTAGGACTTGAGTCGCTCCCTTGGTCAGTCTGCGGGCCTTGATCTTGTCTTGGACTCGCATCAAACCTTCGAGGAGAGCTTCCGGTCGCGGAGGACAACCGGGAACATAAACATCCACGGGCACGACCAAGTCGACACCCTTCACCACGTGATAACCCCATTTGAAATACGGCCCGCCGCCAACGGTGCAAGCACCCATGGCGATGACGTATTTCGGGTCGGCCATTTGCTCGTATAAACGTCGAACTCGACTGGCCATTTTGTAGGTCACGGTCCCGGCGACGATCATCAAGTCCGCCTGACGAGGCGTCGCTCGAAACGCACCGGCACCGAAGCGGTCGATGTCAAAGCGGCTAGCCCCGGTCGCCATCATTTCAATCGCACAACACGCCAGCCCGAACGTCATGGGCCAGATACTCGATTGCTGAGCCCAATTCATGCCCTGTTCGAGCGTGGTGGTAATGACGTTTTCTTCGAATCGCCCTTCAATCCAAGTCATTTTCCTGTCCTGTTTCGATCTGTTACCGACATTTCAACAGTTCAATTTGGCAAAACTGTCGCGAGAGCCCGAGAGGATAACACGTCGCTTTTCACGTGCAATCAACCGGCAGACTAGACGCTCGTCGCCTCGACCGGCTGAAACTCGCAGCAGTGATGTCCTTCCAAACAGCATTGCGTCAAACGAATTTCCGTTCCCAAAACTTCCTGAAACACCGACTGTTCCAGTTCACAAATGGATGAATCCACCTCCGCCAATTCCAAATACGGGCAATTTGATTCCCGCAAAATCGGCAAATCGCCGGACATTTCAACTTCGGTATCGAAGCCATAGTCATTCAGCGACGAGCCCAATTGGCTCACCCGTTCGGCCATCGTTTCGCCGACAACCGTCCGGCTGTATCGAGTTACCAACGAATCCTTGATTCGATTCATGACCGCATCTCGGACTTGATGGTCATCGATCCGATGCAACTCTTTCCAGAGGATCAGCGCCAAGTCGCGGTAATTTTCTCCGAGATTCCGCAGCCCCGATTCGGTGACCGCATAACGGTGACTCGGCCGCCCACGCCCAACACGAAGCACAGTTCGCGAAACCAGACCTTCAGCTTGCATTCGGCTCAATCGTTGCCGCACAGCCGTGGCGGTAATCTCCAATTCCTCGCACAACTCCTGTACCGTGGGTGTTCCCAACCGATTCAGCAAATCGAGAAACTGTCGATCTTCAGCACCAATGCTCGACCGCATGGAACAACTCGTTTCGAATAAAAAACCTTGCGGAATTCGTTAGAAGCTATCTGAAAAGGGGTCTGACCCTCTCCGGCCTCAGTTTTTTCCGGGGTTTAGGAGGCATCCAAAGGGTCAGACCCCTTTTTCAGATAGCTTCTACAGGGTTCCCCTGGCCGCGAAGGCCGAACAAGATACTAGGCATGGAAATCAATTTTGACAATCGTAATTGCGAAAAATGTGGAAATCGGTTGTTGCAATTTTCTTGAAGTCGATCGGTGCCGTTCAACCTACCTCGCCGCCGACTTCTTCAAGAGATAAATCGGGCTGGACCAGGCCATGTGCCCGTCTTCCTGAACGACGTGAACGTAAATTGGGTTGTCTCCATCACCGAGTTGGTCTTGGGTCAGCGACACAGTTCCCGTGAGGTCGCGAGCGCCACCGGTTTCGCGGAGCCGACACAGCGAAATTCGCTTGCCGACCCCGCCGACTTCAAAGCTGCGACCTTCGTCGTCGATCTTCGCGAGCTTGGCTCGGAACGATTTCTGCGTGGTGCTGACCGAAATCTCGCCGTCATTCGCCGTTGCCAATTCGAGCACCACACCCGCCACGCCGCCGGTTGTCAACGATGACCATGTGAGTGTCCGGTCATCGATTCGCGTGCAAGGTTGTTCAAGGTTGTGAAAGTTGACCGTGTGGAAGCGTCGCAACCGATTGCCGCTGAGCTTGAGTTGACCGTCCCAGCGAACTTGTCGACCTCGCCCGCGAACTTCCGCGCCTTGCCACAACAACTTTAGCCGCTTGGGAATCGTGCGACGGATTGGCGGACGTTCGACTGCGATGACGCGCATGCCGTTTCGGATTTCGACACGCTCGATCGGAGCCGTCCCATGCACGGAAAATCGCAGCGTCGCGGAATCGCCGGCCCAATCCACGATCGCTCCCATCGGCGTACCGTCTCCAAGTGCCACGTCCAGCACGATGCGAGCACCGGTCGTGGCGTAAACCCGGCGAGCCTGATACGCATCCCAAACGTGTTGCCGGTCGAGCTTGCTGGTCACGATGCCCGTCAAACCGCCGTAGCTGCCGAAGGTGCTGGCTCCGGGATAACTGGCTCCCGGTCGACCCTTGTGTCCGTCCGAGTTGGCGATGATCCCGACGCGATAACCCAGGCGAAATGCGTCTTCCAACATCCACTCGAATGTGCCCCAGGCCGAGTGGACTTCGACATTGGGTTCGAGGTTCGACGAGTGCCGTTCAAGGTCCGCAAACCGACCGCCGACATGCGGAACCAACATCACGTCTTGATTCAGTCCATTCATGCGATCGAAGAGCGATTCCACATCCTCGCAGCAGTCGTCTCGCGATTGCGATGCATCCACCAAGGCACGACTGCTGCGGTGGATCGGGCCACCGTCTTCGAGAAACAACACGTTGCGGTCGCCGCCGAGTCCCGTGTTGCCGCTCCATTCCCAACCGGGAAACGTGACGTATCGACTCGGCCGATTGAATCGCTTCGTTGTGGACTGGATTTCCGACCAGAATTCATCGGTGATTTGGAAGTCGTTGCCTTGATGCGCGCACGCGTCAAGAAAGCCGTAGTCGCGCCCGAAGCGAAAGTATTCCTCGATCGTGTTGGTGCCGATCGTCTCCTCGCTTTGTCCGTGGAGATCGGCCCAAAACAGTCGCTGGTTGCGTTGATCGGTCACGACGACGGGATTGGTTTCGGTCGTCAACGATGTCTCGTCATGCGAGATTGGAATGCGATGCACTCCCGCGGCGAATCCATCGAACGCCACTTCCCACGGTTTCCCCACGGGGTTGCCCCAAGCATCTTCCAACTTCGCCCGCACATCAAATTTGCGATGCGGCTTCACAGTGGAAGGTGCGACGGCCACCAACTTGGTCGGCGTCCCGGCAACAATCTTCAGGACAGCGGCTCGTACACGTAGGTTGCGAAACGGTCGACGAGAACCTTCAGCTCCCACGTGTCTTCCAGAAACGTCTGCACGCGCCAGCCGCTTGATCCCTGCGACCGGTCGCCCAGCACCAGGCGGATGGTGTCGCCTTCCCGCAGATAGCCTTGCAAGACTTTGACCTGAATCGTCTTGCCCCACGGTCGCACGTTGTCCTTCAGGTCATACCGCAATTGCAATCGAGCCCCGTTGGACGCGACTGCGGTTGTGAAGTTGGCGGCCGTGGGATCATCAAATTGCGGCGTTCCGCAGTCGGTCGCGTAGCGCATGACGAACTTGAGCGACCCGGTGTCGTCGACCCCCGAAAAGCCGGCGGTGTATTCGACCACCAGCGTCTGATCGCTGCCGGCAACGATCGCACAACGCAAATTCGACGTCACGCTGCCGAGGTCGAGGCTTCTCGGTGACAAGTTGTTCATTTGAAAGG
Organism: Planctomycetota bacterium; assembly: GCA_027622115.1. Lineage (GTDB taxonomy): Bacteria > Planctomycetota > Planctomycetia > Planctomycetales > Planctomycetaceae > JAQBZS01. Next base: position 8,123 of record JAQBZS010000116.1, read on the forward strand.
GAAACTCCCGACATCGTGGTAATTGTCTCAAGGTCCAAACCACCCGCACGACCGTGTCGACCGTCATCACGTATTGAAGAGAAGGTCAGCCAAGATTCTGGACTTCGAACCGACTCGGTTCACTCGCGACGACTCGGTCGAATGAAGTCCAAAAGTGAAGGCATCGCAGCCGAGCTGCCTGAAGCGCCGTCACCCCCGCCGCACGGCTTCGCGATCCTCGGAGGTCGTGATCAGGGGAATTCGTCTTGGCCTGAAAATGGATCGGCTCGCCCAACCCGAGCTGCCAGGCCACGAAACAGATCTTGGGATGGCCGGTATTTCGCGCAGGTCGCCAACAGCGACGCACTCCGCGTGGTGGACGGTCGGCGGCGTAGGTGTTGTGTGGTCTCGTCTCCGCGAGGAGTCAGCAGTTCGCGGTCGATCAGCTGGAGTTGGTAGTCGCTCATCGCGGATCCCGTAGTGGTAGATTTCGTACTGCTGCTCGTCGATTTTCGTTGACCAAAACCAAAAATGTAACCCGCAAGGCAGCGAGGATCTCGATCCTTGTCTTGAACAGGAGACAACAGAGGAAACGGAGAAACGAAACTCTGTTTCCTCTGTTGTCTCCTGTTCGAAACATCCGCTTTCCGGCCACGCCGTGACGGAAATCAGTCACCAGTTCGGGCAGACCTGGCTGTCCTCAGCCGAGAAACGCGTAGACAACCAACACGTGAAACACGCCGAACACCAGCAGGCTGTAACTCAGCGGGATGTGAATGAACAACCACAGCTTGAGAGTCAGTTGCAAGGCGAAGTGGTAATCGAGGTCATCCTTGATGCGAACTCGATCGGCGATCACGTCGGCCACGTCTCGTTCATGCGCGTCCAGGAAGCGGCGCTGGTTTTTGATCTCAAGCAGCAACGACTGGCGTGGCTGTTGCGAGTGCAGCAAGTGACGCAGCATGTGCCGCGGTTGCTGGAAGAAGGGCTGCAATCGACTGCGATAAAAGTCCGGCAATGCGGAAGTCTCGGACGCGGTCGCGGCTTGCGATACGAGTTGCTCGACTTCGCCGCGAATTCGGTGCAAAAAGATGGGGATGCGTTCGAAAATGACTTCCTCGCCGCGAGCCGTCAGCCGGCGTGGAATGGCACGCGTCAGCATCCAGCCCGCCAAGCCGCTGAGAAACACCATCACGAACAGGCCGAACAAGATCCCATCGAACGTGCCGTTGGGAAGTCCGATGCCCACGTGCAAGCCGAAGACCAAACCGCTCAGCAATCCCCAGCGGATGTGCAATCTCAACCAAGTCGACATGGGTCCCAACGGCAGAAACGGCAGCTTCTTTCTGGCGTTCAGCGACAGCAGGGCCACGACCAGCAGCGCCAGCATCCAGCCGGAAAAGAACGCTCCGTGGAGCAGCGTGGCGGCGAGAACCCCGTTCGCGATCACGATGACAACGGCCACCACAATCAGGCCGGCATAGTTGCGAAGTTGGCGAATTCCTGGACTCGACATGAATGGCGACCGACGGTGACGTGATGCGGCGAACGCGCGAATCTTCACGTTTTGCGGCGAAATTATCGAGCCAGCGGCGAGGCGCGTGTTGTGATCCATCGCGAAACGCTCGGCGAATGATTCTAATGGTCGGGTCGTCTGAAACCGGGCGGTTCTGGGCTGTTGAACCACACCAGCCTCACAATTCACCGTCCCATTCACGCATTGAAAGGAAGCACTCATGCGAACACTGCTCATCGCCGGTTTGATTCTGGCCGGATCTCACGTTGTGGCTCAGGATGCCGAACCGCTCTCGAAAAAGGCGCCGGCAAAGTTCCAAGTCAAATTGGAAACCAGCAAAGGGACCGTGATCATCCAAGTGACTCGCGATTGGTCGCCCGTGGGCGCGGATCGAATTCACGAGTTGGTGAATGCAGGCTTCTATGACGATTGCCGCTTTTTTCGCGTGATTAAAAACTTCATGGCCCAGGTCGGCATCAACGGCGATCCCAAAGTGCATGCCAAGTGGAAAGACAAAACCATCAAGGACGACATCCGGAAGAAGTCCAACAAACGCGGCTTCGTCAGCTTTGCCAAATCGTCCGCTCCGGATTCTCGATCGACGCAATTCTTCATCAGCTACAAGGACAATGCGTATCTGGACTCGTACGGTTTCTCGCCGTTCGGCGAGGTTGTCGAGGGCATGGACGTGGTCGATAAGCTTTACAACGGGTACGGCGATGGTGCTCCGAACGGCAACGGTCCCCCGCAGTTTCGAGTGGTTCGCGAAGGAAACGTGTACTTGAAGGAGAAGTATCCGAATCTCGATTTCATCAAGAAGGCCACGATCGTGGTCGACAAGCCGAAGGTCGAATGATCCATGAAAGTCAGTCTTGAAGTCTCGTCGAACAAGGGCAATGTCAAACGCGTCAACTTGGATTCGGACGCCATCATTGGCCGCGGCGCGGATTGCGATTTGCGCGTGAAGTCCAACGAGGTCAGCCGACATCACTGTTCGATCCGCGTGCTGGAGAACGGCGTTGCCGCGCGCGATTTGGGGAGTTCCAACGGGACGTTTCTCGATGGGAAACCGCTGCCGCCCAACGAAGATGTGATGCTCGATCACGGTGCGGAGATTTCGGTCGGCCCCGTGCGATTCCGCATCCAGATCGATGGGCAGGCACTGACCGCAGCACCGCTGTTGCACACAAGCGACGCAGTGGTCGACGTTTCACCGGCGGAAATCGATGCGGTTGTGGATGCGATCGAGGCCGTTGTTCCGGCAGCACGACCGGCGGCTCCGAGACGGCGTCCGGTTGTTTCCGACACAGAGGCTGTTGACGAGGACGCGGTTGAAGTCGAGATCGAACCGGATGACGAAGCCGTCGAGGTTGAGATCGAACCCGCTGGTAACGACGAGACGTTGGACGTCGATGAGGCCAAAGAATACGTAGAATTTGAGTTGGCGAAGACCGTGACTGCGGATGTCGATCCGGGAGCATTCGCGGAAGCGTCCGACGTCGATGCGGACGATGCCGAAGCGGACGTCGAGATCGAGGAACCAAAATCGTCGGGCAAGATGAAGTCGTTGTTCGGTTTGTTTCGTCGCAAGAAAACGGCGACCGAGGCACCGGCACCTGTCGCGGCAAGTGCTCCGCCAAAAGAAGCCTTGCCGGAAGTTGAACTCGATGCTGCCGAGTCCACCGAGGAAGTCGAATACGAGGAGGTCGAAGTTGACGACGAAGACGCGGAGTACGAATACGAGTACGAAGAAGTCGAGGTCGAAGAAGACGAATCAACGGAAGCCGTAGAGGTCGAAGTCGATGAGGAACCAGAAGAGGACGCGGCGTTCGACTTTCTGAATCAGGCGAACGATGACGAAGAAGAAGACCTCGGCGACTTTTTGAACCAGATGGGCGGCAAATGAGGCGCGACCGATGGCCACAACCAAAACTGTAAGCCGGAGCGCTTCGAGGCAGTGAAGGTTTCAGGTTTCCCCACGGATTCAGGACGACCGAATCCATTGCTTCCAATTCGTGGTCGTCCTGAATTCGTGGGCGCACTTTTGAGGTTTGCGTTTCACCCTAGCGTGTTGAAAATCTTGGTTTGACACGGGAAACAGTTCACGCAGGTTTTGAACTCGGAGAGGGGGGGGTGGTTCAAAGTTCAATGCTCGCGGGTCAAAGCGTTAGAACAAAGGACGACTTTCGCCGCGAGCATTGAACTACCAAGGAACAAAATCAATTTGCACCTGAACGTTCACTGGACACTGAGGT
>JAQBZS010000117.1 GCA_027622115.1 Planctomycetota bacterium
TTCTTACCGGCCCGAGCGTTGCTGATCCTCCTACTCGGTTTTGCCCAACCGCCAATGGTAGAAAAGCCGTTCCACGTCTCGTACGATGGCAGGGCGAGTCAGCGCTCTCTCCAACATTCGCCACGCTTGTTTGAGTACCTCAAACGAAACGGGCGTCCCACCACGGGCCCACTTGATTTCCCCATTGGGCCGCGAGTCTCATCAACTTCAAGAAACCAACGATTTCGGTCGGACATTCACGTCCACTGAATACCCGCTTGAGATCGTATCGCGTCCTCGAAGAACGTGGTCAACGCGGTTTCGTCACTTCGAATATCTCCAGATCGATCCGACCCATCATGTTGCTCCTCGTCATTCGCGTTCTGTATGCGTTTGTGTGTGCCGGTGCAATTTCCACGTACGTCTACAACGTGGAAACACGCAGCCCCCTACTCACGTTCTGCGGCATGTTGATTTTGACCCAAGCCGTGACGTTCGCCGACATCCTCATCAAACGGAAGCGAATCGAAATCATCTCGTCCGTGTACTTCGGTTTGCTAATTGGCGTGTTGCTGAGCTACCTGATGTTGTTGGCTCTGGAACCCATCATCCGCGATTACCAGTTTCGCGGGTTGGTGGTGATCGGCACGACGTTGATTCTGCCTTACATTTGCATTTCGCTGCTGTTGCAGACGAAGGACGATTTCCGATTCGTGATTCCGTACGTGGAGTTTTCTCGCGAATTGAAGGGCGGACGAGTCTTGATTGTCGACAGCAGTTCGCTGATCGACGGTCGGATCGCCGACATCATCGAAACCAACATCATCGATACGGAGTTGATCGTGCCGGACTTCGTGCTCCAGGAAATCCAGGGCATTGCGGACAACCATGACAAGCATCGACGTACTCGCGGTCGCCGAGGTCTGGAAGTGCTGGCGAAGTTGCAAGAAGACTCGCACGCGACGGTCCGCATGTACGATGCGGGCGACAATGCCGAAGGCCAATCCGTGGACAATCGGATTGTGGCGCTCGCACAAGAATTGAACGCGGGCGTGATCACCAGCGACTTCAATCTCAACAAGGTCGCCAGCGTGCAGGGCGTAACCGTGATCAATCTGAATGATGTCGCCAACGCCCTGAAGCCGCGATACATCCCCGGCGAACGCTTCCAGATCATGGTCATGAAGGAAGGCGAGGCCTATGGGCAAGGCGTCGGCTACCTCGACGACGGCACGATGGTCGTCTGCGAAAATGCCCACAATCTGATTGGCAAGACGATCGACGTTATTGTGACCAGCGTGTTGCAGAACAGTGCCGGTCGCATGATTTTCGCCAAGCCCGTGTTTACGCCCAAAAGCGAGCAAGTCTCGACATGAAGATCACTGCCGTCAAAACGTACGCCGTTCAAATCCCGCTGAAGCCGGAACGTCGCATGATTTCGTCGTTGGGTCAGCACATCGTGTCGCCCTACGTGGTCGTGCGCTTGGAAACGGACGCGGGAATCGACGGTGTCGGCGAAGCCACGGTGATGCCTCGTTGGAGCGGCGAGACCGTCTGGGGAGCCAAAGCGATCTTGGACCATATTTTCGCTCCCCGCGTCATCGGCATGGATGTGGCCGATATCGAGCAGATCGATCTGGTCATGGATCGGTCGTCGCAGGGCAATTGGTTCGCCAAGTCCGCGATCGAAATGGCTTGCTGGGATGTGCTCGGCAAAGACGCCGGCAAACCGGTGTATGAATTGCTGGGCGGTGCCGCGAGGCCGCTCGATCTTCGCTGCCGGTTTTCGATGGGAGCCTATCCGCCGGAACGCGCCGAGCGTCGGGCTCGGGAACTTGTCGCGGATGGGTTCACCACGATCAAAGTCAAAGTGGGCACGAACCTGGAGGAGGACATCGTGCGGGTCCGCACCGTGCGCGAGGCCATCGGACCCGATCTGGATATGGTGATCGATGCCAACGGCGGCTACGACGCCGCGACCGCGATTCGGGCGGCTGAAGCCATGCGTGACTTCAACATCGGCCTGTTCGAACAACCGACGCCGCGGCGCGATTTCGGAGCCCTCGCCGAAGTCAATCGAGCGATCGACATGACCGTGATGGCGGACGACATCTGCTTTGACCTCGGCGACGCCCGCGAGTGCATTCGCAACGAAGCCTGCGACGTGATCAGTCTCTACCCCGGCAAAAACGGCGGCATTCGCAAGTCCAAGGAGATTGTGGATTACGCGGAGCAACACGGAGTGGCGTGCAGTATCGGGTCGAATCTCGAATGGGACATTGCGTCGGCGGCCATGTGCCATTTGGTCGTCGCGTGCCCGAACATGAATGTCGAAAAGTATCCGGGTGATATTCTCGGCCCGGAGTACCACGAATTCTCGATCGCCAAGGAACCGCTCAAGATCAACGGGCCGATCATTTCGATCACGGATCGACCCGGATTGGGCATCGATGTGGACTGGTCGATTGTCGAAGCCAACATGATTGTCGCGTGAGTTCCGAAGTTGGACTCCCATGAAAACCTCGATCTACGCGTTCAGCCTGCTTGTCACTTGGATCCCGGCACTGCAAACGGCCTGCGCCGAGAACCCGCCCTCTGGATCGAAGCCCTTCGTCCAAGTCGGTCGGACATCGCGTGATGCCAAAGGCGTCCTAATCCACACCGTCGAGTCGCCTTATCAATCCGGTCAGACACTCGTCCGAGTCCTGCTGCCCAAGACTTTGAAGGACGATCGGCGTTATCCCGTGGTCTATGTTCTGCCCGTCGAAGCACGCAGCGAATCGCGCTACGGCGACGGCCTCAAAGAAGTGATGTCGCACGATCTGCACAACAAGTTCAACGCGATTTTCGTGGCACCGACGTTTTCGCACTTGCCGTGGTTCGCCGACCATCCGACGGACAAACACATTCAACAGGAAACGTATTTCTTGAAGGTCGTCGTGCCGCTGATCGAGCAGACGTACCCGGCCAAGGACGAACGCGGGGCTCGGCTGTTGCTGGGGTTCAGCAAGAGTGGCTACGGAGCGTGGACGCTGCTGTTGCGACATCCTCAAACATTCGGCAAAGCAGCCGCCTGGGATGCCCCAATGATGATGCAGCAGTTTGGGAAATACGGGAATCGCGGCATCTACGGTTCCCAGGCGAACTTCGAGAAGTACCGAGTGCCGGATCTGTTGCGAGCCAATGCCAAGTCGTTTGCCGGTCCGTCCGATCGGTTGATCCTCACCGGCATTGGCAACTTCGTCAAAGAACACGAAGCCGTTCACCAATTGATGACCGACCTCAAAATCGACCACGTCTACCGAGACCAGCCGCTTCGCAAACATGATTGGCACAGCGGTTGGGTGAGCGAGGCGGTCGAATTGCTCTTTCACCAACGTTGATCATTCACGAGGCCTCCATGCACCGTTTTCGAGTGTCGCGCTTCCTGTGTTGTTTCAGTCTCGTCGCCGCTTCTTCATTCGGAGCGAGCCTTTCCGCGGATGATCCCGCCAAGCTCTTTGATCGAGAATCAAAGATGCAGGGGTTCACTCGGCAGCATTTTTCCGTGGCCGAACGTCGGGCGTACATTGTTTTGCCCAAGGAAGCCGCAGCGGGCAAACCGTGGATTTGGCGGGCTCGATTTCCGGGCTACCACGCCGAAATGGATCTCGAATTGGTTCGCAGGGGCTTTCACCTCGGGTACGTCGATGTGGGCGGAATGTTCGGCAGCCCGAAGGCGATGCGGATCGGCGACTTGTTTTACAAATTCGTCACCGAACGAGTGGGACTCGCCAAAAAGCCCGTGTTGGAAGGCGTCAGTCGCGGCGGATTGTTCGTCTACAACTGGGCCGTCAAACATCCGGATAAGGTGAGCTGCATTTACTGCGACACACCGGTGCTCGACTTCAAGAGCTGGCCCGCCGGGTTTGGCCAGGGGATCGGTTCCGCCGCCACTTGGAAACAATGTCTTGCCGAATACGAATTGACCGAAGACGCGGCGCGTACCTTTCAGGGGATCCCGATCGAATCCGTCGCCGCCATCGCCAAGGCCAAGATCCCGATCCTGCACATCGTGTCGGAAAACGACCGTGTCGTGCCGCCGGCCGAGAACACTTATCTGTTCAAGACACGTTTGGAAGCCGCCGGCCACGGGATGGAAGTGATCTCGGTCGCCAAAGGCACGGATCAGTCGAACGGTCACCACTTCACGCATCCCGATCCGAAACGTGTCGTCGCGTTCATCGAGAAACACGCCACGGCAATACCGAAAATCGTTGTTCCCGCAACGACGTCTTACAGCGAACCCGATCCGCGATCCCTGCGATTGGAGAAGGGAAACATCGTGGGCTGGTCCGACGCCAAGCAGCAGGTTGTCTGGTATGGGTGGTTGGCTGCGGGCGAACTCGAAGTCGCCGTGCAGATGGCTCCCGAGAATTCGGACGCTGCCCGATTCGCGATGACGGTGGCATCGATTCCGAATGACAAGCCGGACAAGCAGCACCTGCGGCTGGAAGCGTCCGCGAGCAAAGCAGGACAGGTGGCGTTCGGCCAAGTTGTTATCGAAAAGGCCGGTTATCATCGCTTCGAACTCGTCGGCTTGCAGAAGTCCGGCGGCAACTTTGGCGAGGTGCAATCACTCGAATTGACCGGCAGCGCCGTGCGTGGCAGCCAGTTCAATTTGACTCTCCGTCGCAATGCCGCTTCCGTGCATCTGTGGTATCCCGTACCCAAACCATTGCAGGTGCAAGCGTTCTACAACGAAGTCACCGTCGAGACGGTTCCGTTGTGGTCGTATTACATGGCGTGCGGATTTCATCGGGGATACTTCGGCATTCAGGTCAACAGCCCCACCGAGCGGCGAATTATCTTCTCGGTGTGGGACAGCGGCAGGGAGCCCGTCGACCGCAAGAAGGTGCGTCCCGAAGATCAGGTGCAACTGTTGAAGCACGGCAAAAACGTCGTCGCTCACGGCTTCGGCAATGAAGGCACGGGCGGTCACAGCCATCTGGTTTATGCGTGGAAACCGCACACGACCTACAAATTTCTGGTCACGGCGGAGCCGGATGACAACCACACCATCTTCACCGGCTATTTCTTCTTTCCCGAGAACAACGCGTGGGGATTGATCGCGCGCTTCCGAGCCCCCAAGGACGGCGGCTATTTACGCGGTCTGTATTCGTTCAACGAAAACTTCGGTGGAGCAAACGGCCAAGTCCTGCGAAAAGCCACATTCGGCAATCAATGGATTCGCCAGCCGGACGGAACTTGGAATGAACTGACGAACGCCAAATTCACTCACGACGGACATGGCGGAAAACATCGGCGAGACATCGCGACCGGAACCAGCGATGGCCGCTTCTTCTTAATCAATGGCGGCTTCCTGCCGGATCGCTCAACCTACGGTCAAAAGCTCACCCGCCCCCACAGCGCCACGCCACCCGTTGTGAAGATTGAATGAAAATCAAGAAACTGAAATCGTCAATTCATCCGCTTTTTCCTTGATGGCCTTGAGGTCGAGTTTGCCGGTTCCAAGCAGGGGAATTTGATCCGTTTCGAGAAATCCGTCTGCGGCGGGAATCCACAGATTCGGCAGGCCGGCGTCACTCAGCGCGGTTCGAATTTCATCAATGCTCTTGGTCAGTTTCGTGTGCAGCACGATCAGCCGCTCGCCCTTGGTTTCGTGCGGAACCGCCGTCACCGCGATCCGAACTGCGACGTCGTCCGAATCGTCGTCGGCGACAAGGCCCGCGATCGCTTCTTCGATCTTGATGTGCGGCACCATCTCGCCACCGATTTTTGAAAACCGGCTCTGACGTCCGGTGATTGTGATGAAGCCGTCATCGTCGATCATCGCCATGTCGCCGGTGTTGTACCAACCGTCCTGAATGATCTCGGCAGTCTTTTCGGGCTGGTTCAAATAGCCCTGCATCACGTTCGGTCCGGATATCTTCAACAGGCCCGCCGCATTCAGGCCCAGATCCTCGCCCGTGTCCGGATTGACGACTTTCGCCATCGCGCCCGGCAAGACTCGACCCACCGTGCCCAGCTTGTTCGTGATCTGAGTCGTGTTTCCGACTCGATCCGCCGGTACGTTGAACGCGGCGACGGGCGAGAGTTCAGTCGTGCCGTAGCCTTCCACCGGAGTGACTCCGTATTTCTCCTGGTAGGCCGAAACCACATCGGCGGGCAATTTCTCGGCCCCGGCGATCACGAGATTCAGCTGGCTCATCTGCTCCTGATCGCAACGTTTCAGATACGTCCGCAGAAACGTGGGCGTGGCAATGATGATGGTGACGCCATGCCGACCGCACAGCTTGCCGACCGTGCGTCCATCGAGCGGATTGAAGTGGTAGACGCACTTGGGATCCAACACCAGCGGCAACCACAGCGTGCCGGTGAATCCGAACGAATGAAAGAACGGCAACACGCCCAGCAGCACATCTTTCTTCGTCAGGTGAAACAATTGATCGACCGCGTCGGTGTTCGAGCGGATGTTGTCGTGGGTGAGCATCACGCCCTTGGGTTCTCCAGTGGATCCCGACGTGAAGATCACCGTGTTCAGTTCATCCGGCGAAACGGCTTTCAACCCGAACATCGAATCCAACACAGTGGCCGGCACCAAGAACGCCTGAAACGCGGCCACAAGCTTGTCCATGCCGGTGATCTGTTCCTTGAGGTCTTCCAGGTACACCACTTCGGTGTTCAGATTCATCGGTCGCTTTTCGAGAAACGCGCGGCTGGACAACACGTGCGTCATCCCGCATTCCTGGATGCAGAAGTTGACCACCTCCTCGGACAGCGTGTAATTGAGATTGACCGGAACCCGCTTCAACAAGCTAAGCGCCGCGTTGGCCAGCACGCCTCCGACGGATGGCGGCAGGAAGACGCCGACCATTTTCTCGTCCGCCGCCAACACGTGGCGTTGCAAAATGCGTTTGAACGCCAACGCACCGGCGAGCAACTTGCCGCCGGTCAATTCCACGCCGCTGGAATCCGCGACTTTGGATCGCCGTAGGCTGCTTTTGCATTGTCGCAGCAGTTGCCGAGGCGGAATGAGTTGTTGTGACTTGCGGCCTTCCATTGACTGAACTCCCAATCGTGCGACGGCTTGTTTGACTTGATAAGCGCTTTGCGGATGATAAATCGGTTCCCCGAAAGTGATCGTAACGGGGTATCTCCAGCGGCGAGGCATTCTGGAGAAGAACTTGCCGCCGTAGAAGCTGAACACGCTGCCCCAGAGTTCATCGAGATGCACAGGAATCACGGGAGTTTCCGTGCCTTCAACAATCTTCATGAACCCTCGATGAAACTCCTGCAACTGCCCGGACCGAGTGATCCCGCCTTCGGGGAAGAGACACACGACGTCGCCGTTGATCACGCCGGCGCGCGCTTCTTTCAAGCCCCGCAACAAGGCTTTCGGTCCACCGGCGAGGTCAATTTCGACCGTGTGATATTTGCGAGTCAGCCAATAGAAAAACGGAATCCGAATATGAGCCGGATCGGCAAACATCCGCAGCCAGCGATGACAGGTGATGTGCAACAGAAACCCATCAATCCACGACACGTGATTAGCGACAATCAGCGCCCCCCCGGACTTGGGCAAGTTGTGTCGGTCGCGGACGCGGATGCGATAGAACGCCTTGAACAACAACCACGTCAGCCCGCGAGTGGTGTGCCGAGGAGCAATTGCGATCGCCGCGACCAAGACCACGAGACCTCCGCCGACGACATAAAGCCATGCCAACGCACTCATTCAATTCCCTTCGCATTCGGCGTCACGCGTTTCAAACGATGAGCGAGATGTTTGAACAAATCACGGATCGCGACAAGTGTGACTCCAAATGGCTCGCGGCGACGGGATTTGTAACGCCAAATACGAATTGAGTGCGTTCGGTGTTTTGAGACACCAATCGCCGATCGGAATCGGTCCGTCAGATCGCGGGCTAAATACTTGACGACGTGTCGGGGCTGACCTTCGAGTCACATGCGATGCGCATAAAGAGTTGTTGATCGCTCATAGAGTTGCTTCTTTTCGGACAAATGCCGCGATTCTCGAACGAGCCTTTTCCAAGTTCACCACGACGCCAATCTCGCTCCCGAGTGCGGCTCCAACGAATTTAGGATCCAACGAATCCGGCGCGATCGCGAAGTTATTTCTTGCCTTTCGCGTCGTCAAACGGCTTCGAAAGCAGCCGCGACGGAATGTTGCAACGGAAGATTACGCACTTCCCTTCCCGCACGATCTCCGCCGAACTCAGCAGCTTGCGCACATTCAGTTTGAGATTGTCCGTGCCTCGGAAGTCCTTGTCCTTCACCGCGGTTTTCGAGTCGCTGATCTTTGTTTCGAACAGTTCAACGTAGTCCTTCGCATTGTTCTCGCTGGAAAAATAGGCTCGCTCCTCGGCATGGATCTCGTCATCCAACGTCAGTGACACGATGAGCGCTTCGAGGTCATCGTCCAACTTGGCGGGCGATTCTTCGGGCTTGAGGTAGTTGAGCGCCGTCGTGATTTCGGAGTGATCGATCGTCAAGTCGCCGGTGAAAATCAGATCCGCGACGAGTTCACGAAGCGCGTCGTTCGTGGTCAACGTGTCGTTTTCATCGGGGTCCGTATCCGCCAGCACCAGATGAGCATTCGACACTTCCGCCAGCCACTTCTTGAAGTTCAGGTACGCCTTGGTCTCGTGTTGCTTCTGCGATTGTTCGATGAGGTCTTTCGTGTGCTGCGTCAGTTTGTCCAGATCGAGTGACCCGGATGCGCTCGAAGACAGCGCAAAGCCAATATCATGCTGAGACGTGCGGTAGAACGTCATTTGGGGCTGCTCACCCGTTTTGCTGACCCAATAGGTTTCTCCAGCGTGTTCGCGCTTGTCGAATTGCTTGACTCGGTCCTTCTTCAGTTCGATTTCATTTCTTGCATGAACGAGTTCGACTCGTGGGACATCCTTGTCCGAAGACGAGTATACGGTGAATTCCGTGATGCGATTGACGTCGTCCTTGTCTGGATCGAGACGCTTGCTGTCGATCCGCTTGCCGAGTGATCGGAATGCTTCAGTTTCGAGAATCGACCCGTCGATGAAGAGCATGCTGTCTGTGTTGGCTGGCACGAGATAGCGATAGACGGACAATTGGTTGCCGAACGCCGTATCCCAAAGGAATGTGCCGCCCCACACCAACATTCCCAACACAATGCACGCCGCGATCAGGATTCCGCCACCAATCACCCACCGCGATGAAGAACGGTCAACCTCCGCGGCGATTGGGGCAAGAGCATCGAGTGCCGCGCGTCGTTCATCGACCACGGATTCCAAGTTGGAAATCTTCCCGGCAGTCTCGGGACTCAACGCACCGGCGGCGAACGCCTTTTCGCCGATCGTCCGGAAGACGTCCTTACTTTGCAGATTCAGCGAGTCGATTTCCGTCTGCAATTCGCGACGGATACTTCCCGTTCCCGAAGAACCCGCCACCGCATTCAGGCGATCCTGTCGCTCTTGAATACTCGCCAGCAATTGTTGCAGGGCCGTCCGCTCCGCCGCCAAATCGACGTTGTCCCCACCGGACTCCAAGGTTTGTTGGCCAGCCGCGACGTATTCCGTACGCAACGTCTTTTCCATGCCCGCGATTTCGAATTGCAGCTTCTTAACTCGTACCTTCGTCTTCGCGCGTTTGAACAGGCCGCGAATTTCTTCACCGGCCGCAACCACTTTCGATTCTTGGCGAAAGCCGGCGACAAGATCACTGTCGGCCACGGGGGTTGCCGATCGCGTTCGTGTAGGAGCCACGGGACTCGACTTTTTCGGCACGGCCAGTTCCGGCACATTGGCCGCCGCCGTCCATTCAGACATGCCGTCTTTCCAGACAAGCCATTGCGGCGTGATCCGACCGGCCGTCAGGGATTCACGGAGTTCGAGCAGACTTGCGGGGCCTTGTTGCTGTCCGCCTTCACCATAGAACCAGACTTTGGTCGATGCCTCGGCGATCGATTCCTGCAATTCCGGCACTTGTTCGACGGCAAGCCATTCCGGCAATCCAGCATGCCACACCAAGTCTGTCGGCTTCAGGCGTCCCGTTCGTGAAAGCGTTTGCAACTGCCCCTGTGTCACGGGGCCTTTATGCTGGCCTTTCCGACCGTAATACCACTCCGCCATCAGTGTTGCCCTTCTCGGATGAAGTCATTTGTCTCGGACAACCCGAATGAATCACCTACCCAAGTCTAAATAGCGTTGGGTTAAGTGGTTTTTCACGATCTTCGGCGCTGCTCCCGAACATCTTACGACCTGTTGGGGCTTGATTCACCTGGGTCGTTGAGAGCCGATTCGGAGAAATTCAAGGAGCGAGAGCAACTTGAACTGATCCAGATGCGTAACAGCCTTTCAAAATTTGCCCCCCAGTAGCACGGGACCATTGTTCCGTGACCGCTCGGGACGATGGTCCCAAGCTCGGTCGAGTCGGTAGGTTTGTGTTTGCGATTTGCCAGGCTCAATTCGCCATCACGTTGGATTCATGTGGTTACCGCCACCGCGTCGGGTTTGGTTCGACCATCGAGGATGCAGCTCACGTTCACATCGCCAAGGACGTTGATCGTGGTTCGACATCGATCGAGAAACCAATCGACGGTGAGCAATAACGCGATGTAGCTGATATCCACGCCCACTGCCGTGAAGACGAGCGTCATCGTGACGAGTCCTGCTTCCGGGATGCCCGCCGCGCCGACGGAAGCAATGATCGACGTGAAGACCACGATCAATTGTTGTGTGATCGTCAGTTCCAATCCGGTCAATTGCGCCACGAATAGGACCGCCATCGCTTCGTAGAGTGCCGTTCCATCGTTGTTGAAGTTCGCGCCGACCAAAGCCCCCATGCTGGCGGACTCCTCGCGCACGCCGACGTTCTCCTTGAGACACGCATAGGTCACCGGCATCGTGGCCGTGGAACTGTCGGTCGAAAAGGCCATGACCAATGCGTCGCGCATGCCGCGCAACACGTCCAGCGGGCGAACCCAGGAGAACAGCCTGATGCGGACGAGATACCACACGGTCTGAAGCAGCAGCGCAATCAGCACACACAGAATGAAGGCACCCATGGCCTTGAACGGAGCGAAGCCTTCGGTCCCGATCACCTTGGCCACAATGGCGAACACTCCAAACGGAACCAAATGAATGATCCAATGCAGCAGTTTGAGCAGCATGTCGTAGGCGAGTTCGACAAAATCCTGAACGGTCGAAAGCTGTCGCTCCTTGACGGACCGCAATGCGATCCCAAACGCGACGGCGATAATGATGACGCCGATGATATTCGTTTTGTCGCCCAACGGTCCGAGAATGCTCTTGGGGACATTCTTCACCAGCAACGCGATCGGATTCGGGCCTTCGGACTCATGAGTTTCTTCAACGCTCGGCGTTAGTTCCGCCCAGGTGCCGGGTTTCATCACGTTGGCGATCGTCAGGCCGATCATGATCGCCACCATCGTGTTGAGGACCAGAATGCCGCCGATCCGCAGTGCGGTCTTCCCGGTGATGTCGGTGGTCATCAAGACATGCGTGACCGCAATCAGAATCAGCGGAGGTGCCAAAGCGCCCAGCAATTGAAGAATCACGGAGCTGGGAACTTCCAGGACGACCGCATGTTCGCCGAGTGCGAGACCGGCCAGAACTCCGGCGAACAGGGCGATCAGAATCCGAAGGTAAAGCGGAATCGCGTTCCAACGTTGCAGCACTCCGGCGGGCCTCGCGGTGACTTCGCTCATGATGTTCTCGTCTTGGGAGGGGTAGGGTGTTGACAACTCGCTCTTGACTGACGAATCCTTTGGCGCAGGTTTCGTGCAAGAGGTGGCTGGGGTCGGGTGGTTCAAAGTTCCTGACCCTACCGTTTTCTATGTGTTGTGGTGAAACCCTTGTAATGAA